>DAVZGU010000334.1:0-3310 GCA_052274215.1 Clostridium sp.
ATTAACAATGCCTAGGTTTTCAGCTTCTTTTATAGCTCTATAAGCTGTACCATCGCTAATACCTAATTTACAACCGAGACCCCTTACTGATATTTTAGTTCCAATCGAAAGGGAAAGAATATAATTAATAACTTCTTCATGCTTTGCCACGATATATTTTACCTTCCTTCGTTCCTTAGTTCTTCAGCGATTTTCTCTATTCTTCTTAATCTATGATTAATTCCAGATTTACCTACTGGCGGCTCAAGTATTGCGCCAAGTTCCTTTAGTGATTCATCTGGGTATTCTAGTCTTAACTCAGCAATTTCCCTTAAATTTTTAGGTAATCTTTGAAGCCCTATTTCCCTTTGTATTAATTTAATACTTTCCACTTGTCTTACTGACGCATTTACTGTTTTACTAAGATTTGCCGTTTCGCAGTTCACAAGCCTATTTACATTGTTTCTCATTTCCTTCATTATTCTTACATTCTCTAGAAATAATAATGAGTTATGTGCACCAATTATATTTAGGAGGTCTACAATCTGCTCCCCCTCTTTAATATAAATGACAAAACTGCTTTTTCTTTGTATTATTTTTGATAATAGTCCATAGCTATTAATAAGAGTGCACAGCTCCTCTGCATAGTCATTATCATGCGTAACAAACTCTACATGGTAGTTTTTCTCTGGATTACTAATACTTCCACCACCTAGAAAAGCTCCTCTTATATATTTACGCTTGCACTCTTCAGCATCAATTAGCCTTTCAGGTATAGTATAATCTATTGAAAAAAAGTTCTCATCCTCGAGGACTGCCACTTGCTTTAATAAATCTTTAACACCCATTTCTTCAGTAATTATAACCACATAAACATTCTTTTTCTTAAGTGAATTACTTCTCTTAACCAGTAATCTAGGATGAATATTAAAATGTTCCTTTAATAATTTAAATATAAGTCTTGCTATTGCAGGATTCTCAGTAGTTATTTGGAAATTAATTTGTTTATTTGAACCAAGTCCAATAGTTCCACTAACCTTCATTATAGCAGCCAGTTCAGACACGGCTTCTTGCTTACTCATTTCTGTAAATCTACAAATTTCATTTTTAACCTTAGACGAAAATGACATTCTACTACCCCTTACTGCGTTTATTTTCTTTAAGCCTTTGTGATAAATAAACATACTCCACTATTTTCTTTTTATCATTAAATAGCTTTTTCTCCATAATTGTTTCTACCAAAATGGTTGCAAGCTTATCTTCATCATGTCTTATATACCCTTTTCCAATTTTAACAAAATCGCTTTTAATTACCTCTATGCCTTGCTTTGTAATTTCATCCTCATTTATATTAACCATATTAGAATTATCGTTAAGATATTTTTGTTCTAAATCACTACCTATTTTCCCTATATTTACTAAAACGCAATCAATAACCTTGCATTTGGCATGTTGATTTATAGCATTTATATGGTCTTTCACACCAAAGTTATCACTTTCCCCTGGCTGAGTCATGATATTTGCCACATAAATTCTTATGGCCCTCGTTTTATCTAATGCATTTCTTATTTCCCCTACTAATAGATTGGGAATAATGCTAGTATATAGACTCCCTGGTCCGAGTATTACCGCATCCGCTTCATTTATAGCAACTAATGCTTCTTTAATTGCTTTCGCGTCTTTAGGTTCTATAAAAACCTCATCAATAGCACTATTATTTTCAAGAACGCCTTTTGGTATATTTGATTCTCCATCAATTATCGTTCCATTCTTAAGTTTTGCTTTTAAAATCATATTATCTAAAGTAACTGGGATAACCCGTCCAGTTACAGCCAGGACTGAACTCATTTTCTGCACAGCTTCTTCGAAATTATTTGAAATTCCATCCATTGCCGCTAAAAATAAATTACCAAAGCTTTGGTCCTTTAATCTTCCATCTTTAAATCTATAGCGCAATAATTCATCCATTAGTGGTTCCGTATCTGCTAAGGCTAACATACAATTTCTAATATCCCCCGGTGGAAGAATTCCTAAATCTTCTCTTAAAACCCCTGATCCCCCACCATCATCTGCTACTGTAACTATTGCAGTTATATTATTTGTATATTTCTTTAATCCTCGGAGCATAGTTGATAATCCAGTACCCCCTCCGATTACTACAATTTTAGGGCCTTTTATAAGTACTCTCTTTTCATATATTAAATCCCCTAAGCTTTTTGAACTTATAGCGACATCTAGCTTTCCTGTATTTATTAATATAATAAAATATTTAACAATTTGTATTACGGCTACATACATAATCAAAGATCCAAGCACTACGAAAAGTATCGGAAAACTTATATTTCTCACAGAAAAATTTTCTTCATTTATAAGTTCAACAATTCCAAAAACCAATAACAAGATACCTACGATCCCCAGAAGAATCCACCTTTTTAAATTAATTCCGGGTTTTAGAAAATCACTAAACATCATAGCTTGATGCCGCCTCTACTCACGTCTTCATTTATATCCCTGTGATCTATATTAGCGTTATAACCATCTTGTTCTAACATTTCATGGATTTTATTTGCTATAGCTACCGATCTGTGTCTTCCTCCAGTGCATCCTATAGAAACTATGAGTTGTCTTTTTCCCTCTTTTTTATAATTTGGAATAAGAAATTGTAGCATGTCTTGAAGCTTCTCTATAAATACTTTAGTCCCCTCACACTCTAATACATAATCTCTAACAGGTTGGTCATTACCTGAATACTGTTTAAGCTCTGGAATATAATATGGATTTGGCAAAAACCTAACATCAAATACTAAATCTGAATCCACAGGTATTCCATATTTAAATCCAAAAGAAAGCACAATTATAATAAGTTTAGTTTCTATCTGACCTTCCTCTGCATAAATATTATTTATTTCTTCTGTAAGCTCTCTTGCTGAAAGTTTCGTAGTATTGATTATATGGTCAGCACGCTCACGTATATCCTTAAGTTTTTTTCTCTCAGAAGCAATTCCATTTAAAACCCTTCCCTCCGGTGCTAGCGGATGTTTTCTCCTTGTCTCTTTATATCTTTTAACAAGTACTTCATCTGTTGCCTCTAAAAACAAAATTTCATATTTATATTCTTGTTCTTTTAAAAAGGTTAAGCTTTCAAATAAATCATCAAAAAACTTTCCACCGCGAATATCTATAACTAAAGCAATTCTATCTATATTTCCGTTAGATTGATAACATGCCTCCGCAAATTTCGGAATTAATATAGGTGGCAAATTGTCTACACAAAAAAATCCTAAATCCTCAAGATTTCGTATTGTCTGTGTTTTCCCAGCGCCTGATAACC
>DAVZGU010000335.1:0-3304 GCA_052274215.1 Clostridium sp.
GACCCAACTGCTGGGACATTTATGACAGGCTTTTTCCCAATTATGATGTTTGGTCTTCCTGCTGCATGTCTTGCAATGATAGCTACAGCTAAAAAAGAAAATAGAAAAGCTGTAACTGGAATGCTTCTTGGTATTGCTTTTACTGCTTTCCTAACTGGTATTACAGAACCGATTGAATTCTTATTCATGTTCATTGCACCAGCACTATATTTAATGCATGCTATATTAACGGGAGCAGCTTTTGCCATAACCTCTGCTTTAGGAATTAAATCTGGTTTCACTTTCTCTGCAGGTATACTTGACTATGTTCTAAGCTTTGGAATCGCAAGCAAGCCAATACTTTTAATAATAATAGGTTTAATATTCGGTGTTATTTATTTCTTTGTTTTCTTCTTCTCTATTAAGAAATTCGACTTAAAGACTCCAGGTAGAGGAGATGATGAAACCGCTCCTGCACTTGCTAAACTAAATACTTCTGAGTTAGGTCTTAGAGCTATTAGTATGTTAGAGGCTATTGGAGGCAAATCAAATATAGAGACTATAGATGCTTGTATTACAAGAGTAAGGTTATCTATTAAAGACAATGCTCTTATTGATGAACCTAGATTAAAGCAGCTTGGGGCTACTGCTGTTATGAAAATCGGAAGCAATAACTACCAGATTATTGTTGGTACCATTGCTGATCCACTAGTAACTCAAATGAAAATTGCTATGACCCGATAGTCCTTAATCACATAAAAAAGGTTAACAAGAACTTTTCGTTCTTGTTAACCTTTTACTATTTTTAGCTATTATTCTTCATAGCCCTCATTGAATTTAACACTGCAATTAAAGTAACTCCTACATCACCAAAAACAGCTTCCCACATAGTTGAAATTCCAAAAACCGCCAATGTTAAAATAATTACTTTTACACTTAATGCAAAGATAATATTTTGCATAACAATTGTTTTTGTTCTTTTAGCAATTTTTATAGCTTCAGCAATTTTTGATGGTTCATCTGTCATTATTACTATATCTGCAGCTTCTATTGCAGCATCAGAACCTACGCCGCCCATTGCAATCCCAATATCTGCTCTTGCGAGCACCGGTGCATCATTAATTCCATCTCCTACAAATACTATCTTTCCTTTAGATGATTTTTCTTTTTGAAGCAATTCTAACTTTTCTACCTTCTCGTGTGGAAGAAGTTCTGAGTAAACTTCATCTACACCAAGAGTTTTCCCAATACTCGCCGCTATATCTTTATTGTCACCAGTAAGCATTACTATTTTTTTAACACCCATAGATTTCAAATCGACTATTGCTTGAATAGAGTCTTCTTTTATCTCATCTGAAATTATAATACTGCCTGCATATTTCTTGTCTATAGCTACATATATTATTGTGCCTACATTTTCAACTTTATTATAGGGAATTTTCTCACTATCCATTAACTTTGAATTACCAGCTAACACATATTTCCCTTTAACTTTAGCTCTAATTCCTTTTCCAGCTATTTCTTCGACGCCTTCAATATCTTCGCTACGTATGTCTTTGCCATAAGCTTTTATTATTGATGTAGCAATAGGATGATTAGAATTGCTTTCTGCATGAGCTGCATACTCTAATAATTCATCACTACTTAACTCACCTTCTGTATGCATCTCTGTAACCACAAATACTCCTTTAGTTAGTGTTCCTGTCTTATCAAAAATTACTACTTCAACGCTGTTTAATGCCTCCAAGTAGTTTCCACCTTTAACCAAAATACCATTTTTAGATGCACCACCTATTCCTCCAAAAAATCCAAGTGGAATAGATATTACGAGTGCACAAGGGCAAGATACTACTAAAAATACCAATGCTTTATATATCCATTGTGAGAAAGTAGCACCAGGTATTAAAAGGGGTGGAAGTATTGCTAGTGCTGTTGCACTTATAACTACAATCGGTGTGTAATATCTTGCAAATTTAGTTATAAAATTTTCAGTTGGTGCTTTTTTGCTGCTAGCATTTTGCACTAAATCCAAAATTTTTGCAAGGGTTGATTCTCCAAATTCTTTCGCAACCTCTATAGTTAATAATCCATTTTTATTTATGCACCCTGCCAAAATTTCATCGCCGCTTTTAACTTCTCTTGGAACTGATTCACCAGTTAATGCAGCTGTATCTACTAATGATTTTCCTTCTATAACAATACCATCTAATGGTACTTTTTCTCCGGGCTTTACTATTATAATATCTCCAATGTGTACTTCTTCCGGATCTACTTTTACAATTTCATCTTTAATTTTTTTATTTGCATAATCTGGCCTTATATCCATAAGCGCAGATATAGATTTCCTTGATTTATTTACAGCGATATCTTGGAAAAATTCTCCTACTTGATAAAAAAGCATAACCCCAACGCCTTCTGAAAATTGTCCAATAGAAAATGCTCCTACTGTAGCGAGTGCCATTAAGAAATTTTCATCAAAGACTTCTCCCCTTAATATATTTTTCACTGCAACTATTAGGACGTCTCCACCAATTAATAAATAGCTTATGAGGAATAATGCAAATTCGATTAAGTAGTCTAATTTAAATATAACTGCTATGATGAAAATTACTACACCTACAGAGAAACGTATAATTTTGCTTTTATTATTTCCTTCTTCCTCGTGTGCATGGCTGTGATCATGACCGTGATCATGACCATGGTTATGACCCTTTTCATCATGCTTAAATGTTTTTACTTGTTTTACTATAAATTTAACACCAGGTTCTATTCTTTTAACTATTTTTTTTGCATCATCTATAATGCTTGTTATTTTTTCTTCACTTTGAAATTGAATTACTAAGCTTTTAGTGACAAAATTTATATTTGCATCTAATACTCCATCTATTTTTTTACATTGAGCTTCAATTTTGTTTGCACAATTAGCACAACCTAGACCTTCTAAAATGAATTCTCTCTTTATTATAGTACTCATTTTCTCCCCCGCTTTCAAAGTTTTTTATTTATTTTTATATTATGAATTTTTCTTTATGTACTAGACTATTATCTAAGTTCCTTTATGTGTATAAGTCCTTGATCAAAAATTTGTTTAACATGCTGATCATCTAAAGAATAGTAGACAACCTTCCCCTCACGTCTATACTTAACAAGTCTAGCATTTTTAAGTACCCGAAGTTGATGAGAAATAGCTGATTGAGTCATATTAAGAAGAGCAGCTATATCACAAACACACATTTCAGTTTCAAATAACACACAAAGAATTTTAATTCTCGTGCCATCTCCAAAAACTTTAAAAAGCTCTGCTAAGTCATATAACGTTTCCTCA
>DAVZGU010000336.1:0-3303 GCA_052274215.1 Clostridium sp.
AATTCATATATAAAAGTTGAACAAGACATTATAGGCTATAATAAAAATTCTTTGTTAGTTGATAAAGCAATGGTACAAGATAAAGATCAATTAGCAAGGATTGGTGATGCTTTCTTAAAAAATAAAGACATAGTAACTGCAAAAGAAATAAGTACATCATTAAAAGCGAAGCCATAATGATAAATAAACTAGTAAAATTCACAATCGTATTATTTCTTTTTCTATTAATTGTTATAACGGCTATTTTTGGTAATAAAGGTGGCGGTGGAGGGTTTTCAGAAAAAGCAAAAGTTCCTGAAAAGATTTCAAGGTGGAGACCTATAGTACAACAATATTGTGAAAAGTATAAGTGCAGTAATTATGTGGATTTTCTACTAGCTCTAATGGATCAGGAAATTGGAGAGACAGATACACCTGATGTTATGCAAAGTTCAGAATGTATAAACCTTCCGGCTAATTCAATTCAAGACCCAGTACAAAGTATTGATGTAGGAGTTAAAAATTTCAAAAATGTTCTTGATTATGGGAAGAGTAAGGGTGTTGATTTTCCAGCAATAGTTCAAAGTTACAATTTTGGAATTGGTTATATAGATTATGTTAGTGTTAATGGCAAGAAGCATACAAAAGCGCTTGCAGAAAGTTTTTCAATCAAAGAGGCTACAGCAAGTGGAACGAGCAGCTATGGTGACGTAGATTATGTTGAACATGTAATGAGTAAGGCAGATAGTAAAACGAATGGTACAAGCACCACAGGCGGCATAGGAACGGTACTTAGTAATGCTGATTATAGTAAATTAATGCAAACATCAACAAAATATGAAGGTCAACCGTATGTATTCGGAGGGGATAGCCCAAGTACAGGTTTTGATTGTTCAGGAATAGTTCAATATGCTTATTCACAAATAGGAATAAAATTAAGTAGAACAGCACAAAACCAATATGACCAAAGCACAAAAGTTTCGTCAAGTGAAGCGAAAGCAGGAGATTTAGTATTCTTTAAAGGCACTTATAATTGCCCAGATTACATTACTCATGTTGGCATTTTTATAGGCAACAATAAAATGTATGAATCGGGTAGTTCAGGGCTAGGGTATGCTGATTTAACTAAATCATATTATCAAAAACATTTAGTTGGATTTGGAAGGGTAACTAGATAAAGAAAGGAGATCAAATGCAAAATAAGACAATGACAATTTTAATAACATCATTCATATTCAATTTGATATTTATAATTGCAATAACAGGTGGGATATTAAATTTTCAAAGTAAAAATCAACAGATAAAGACATTAACTTTAGCAAATGAAAGCTTAAATCAAAAAGTAAGTCAATATGATGCAAATAATAAAACCGATACATTATTAAACACACAGAAGATAAAAAATAATATAAGTGATTTCATTAATGCTGAGTTTAACTATACTAATGCAAATTATATAAGTAGGTCTGAAAATATAAAAAAATATGTAACAGATGATGTATACAATGCCCTAAAAGGAGCAGGAGATATAGAAACACCAAAGACAAAAATTCAAGACGAAGTTAAAAATTTAAATGTGTATTTAACAACAAATGATAATAAAACAATAAAAGCATTAGTAAATATCACGACTGTGTATTCAGTTCAAGGAATTAAAGGCAAAGCAATAAATCAAATATATGAATTAGAGTTAACTCAGCCAGATCAAGGAAAGGATACATGGATAATAAATAAATATACTTTGATGGGAAATTTCTCCCCATATTCAACTAATCAATAAGGAGGGATAAAATGTCAAAAGTAAAATTTATTCTTTGCGTGATAATTACTTTAATATTAGAAACAGTTGTTTTATGTCTAACGATTGCAATATCAGTGCTTAACCAATATAAGATTAAAGGTATGACTAGTACAATAATGGGAAAAAGTTTATCAAATTTGTTATTTCACCCTATTAGTACAATATCGAAACTGATAAGTAAGGGAAGTCCAGTTTTAATTATTGGAACAATAGTTGTTTTAATATATATGGCTTATGTAGTTTATAAATCATCAAATAAAGGTACTTATAAAATAGAAACTAAGTATGCTGTTCATGGTTCAAGTCGTTTTGCAAATAACAATGAAATATTTGTTGAAAATGAAATTACAGGGTTTCCAGTAGAAAAGATATTTGAAGACTTGAAGAAAAGTTTTGAAAATAAAAATGGAGATGAAAATAATGAAGCAAAAGAAGAAAGGTGATAATGAAATTGATGAATTTTTATCAAGTAATGGAATAATACTCGGAATAAAAGATGGAAAGGTTTTAGTTCAACCAACTAATTCTACTTTACCTAATAGAAATCATTTTGTAGTTGGAGGTCCGGGTTCTTTTAAAACTCAAAGTTACATAATTCTAAATGTTTTGCATGAAAAAGAGTGTTCCATTGTCGTCACCGATCCGAAAGCCGAAGTGTACGAAATGACCGCAGAAATAAAGAGGAAACAAGGATATGAGGTACATGTAATCAATTTTGCTGATATGAAGCATTCAGATCGTTACAATTGTTTTGATTATGTAATAGAAAATAGGGATGCAACAACAGTTGCCAATACATTAGTAGCAGCAAAAAACAATTCTAAAAATAAAGATATTTGGTACAATGCACAATTAAGTTTATTAAAAGCATTGATTTTATATAGTAAATATGAAATGCCACCAGAAAACAGAAATATGACAGGCGTTCTAAACTTTTTGCAAGAGTTTGACCCAAATGCTGATAAATCAGGTATAAGCGAACTTGATGCACAATTTTTAGTATTAGATAAAACACACCCGGCACGTAGAGCATATGATTTAGGATTTAAAAAATCAGTAGAAAAGACAAGAAGTAATATAATAATTTCATTATTAACAACGATAGGAGATTATGTGGATGATGAAGTTGCAACATTTACAGAGTGTTCAGATTTTAAACTTGGAGATATAGGAAAAAGGAAAATTGCATTGTATGTAATAATTCCAGTAATGGACAGCACATGGGAAGGACTTATAAATTTATTCTTCAATCAAACTTTTCAAGAACTTTATGCAGTTGGTGCTGAAAATAATGCAAAGTTGCCAAAGCCAGTTATATTTTACTTAGATGAATTTCCTAATTTAGGTAGGTTTGATGATTATGAGAAATTTTTAGCGACTTGTAGAGGGTATGGAATTGCTTGCTGTACTGTATTACAAAATATAACTCAATTACAAGATAAATATGGAAAAGAACAAGCAGAATCTATTATAGGTAATTGCGGTGTTAAATTATGCTTAGGAAATGTAAATAATACAACTGC
>DAVZGU010000337.1:0-3291 GCA_052274215.1 Clostridium sp.
TTTTAAGTGTTGCATAGCCCTTTTTTTTAACTCTACTCTATAGGGTACATTTTCCCTTAATTGCATTTGCACTAAGTGTTATAATATTAGCCTTTTTTATTTTTTTTAAAAAATAAAAGCAAACTCTAAACATATATAAATATTCCAATTAATCTCTTGTATAATTTTGCCGGTAATGTGTAAAATATTATATAGAAGTTTTAAAAATTAGGAGGGTTACATATGCAAGGAAAAATGTTTTGTTTTCAATGTGAACAAACTTTCGGTGGAAAAGGTTGTACCAAAGTAGGAGTCTGTGGAAAATCGCCAGAAATTGCAGCACTACAGGATTTGCTTATTTATCAGTTAAAAGGAATAAGCTGTTATGCTACTAAACTTTTAGCCAAAGGTGAAAAACTTGATAAGTCATGGGTTTCATTTATTGAAAATTCATTGTTTATGACATTAACTAATGTAAATTTTGATCCTGAATCTCATATTGATATGCTTAAAAGATCTCAAGTAATAAAAGAGGATGCCAGGAAAAAAGCAGCAGGGGAAGAAGTGAATTCTGAGGAAGCTTTATATAATTTAAGTGATACTAAGCAGCAGATGCTTGAAGATGCTAAAAAAGCTGGCGTTATGTATAATGAAGATTTAGATGCTGATATCCGCTCAGTTCGCGAAACTATAAAATATGGATTAAAAGGAATTGCAGCTTATGCACACCAAGCTAGATGTATTAAATATAATAGCGATGAAGTAGATGATTTTTATTTTATAGGTTTAGCAGTAATGACTGATGATAGTTTAAATCTACAAGATCTTATCAAGTATTTAGTTAAAACTGGAGATATGTGTGTTAAGGTTATGGAGGTATTAGATAAAGCTAATAATGAGAAATACAATTCTCCAACACCTACAAAGGTTAATGTAAATATTAAAAAAGGTCCATTCATTGTAGTTTCTGGTCATGATTTAAGGGATCTTGAAATGTTACTTGAGCAAACAGAAGGCAAGGGAATAAATATTTATACTCATGGTGAAATGTTACCATCCCATGGATATCCAAAGCTCAATAAATACAAACATTTAGTAGGTAATTTTGGAGGAGCATGGCAAGATCAACAAAAAGAATTTGATGGTATACCTGGTTGTATTTTAATGACAACAAATTGCTTAATGAAACCAAGAGATTCTTATAAAGATAGAATATACTCAACAAGTGTTGTTGGTTGGGAGGGTCTAAAACATATATCTAATGATGAGAATGGATATAAGGACTTCTCTGAAATGATAAAGAAAGCACTAGAACTCGGTGGCTTTGAAAAAGATGAAGAAGTTAAAGAAATTCTAGTAGGATTTGGTCATAAAGCAACTTTAAGTCATGCTGAAACAATAGTGAATGCAGTTAAAGAAGGAAAAATTAGACACTTCTTCTTAATTGGAGGATGTGATGGTGCAAGACCAGGAAGAAATTATTACACTGAATTTGCACAGCAGGTGCCTAAGGATTGTATTATTCTTACTTTAGCTTGTGGAAAATACCGTTTTAATAAATTGGAGTTTGGCGAAGTAGCAGGACTTCCAAGATTACTAGATATAGGTCAATGTAACGATGCCTATTCTGCTGTGAAAATAGCACTGGCACTAGCTGATGCATTTAAATGCAGCATTAATGATCTACCACTGGCAATTATTTTAAGTTGGTATGAGCAAAAAGCTGTTGCTGACCTATTGGCATTACTTTCACTTGGGGTAAAAGGGATTTACCTTGGACCAACGCTTCCAGCTTTCTTAAGCCCTAACGTATTACAATTTTTAGTTGATACTTTTGATATTAAACCTATAAGCAATCCAGAAGATGATTTAAAACAAATACTCGGATAAGAAATATTAATTTTATAATTATAATTTAAAATAAACGGCTGCTAAATGTAACTTGAATACATTTAGCAGCCGCTTATTTTACGTTTTTAGATTTTTTGTGATTTCAATCATATTTTAATGAAAAACAAATATGTATAATGAAAATAATATAGTGTCAGTAATAAAAAATTAATTATAAAAACAAGTGATTTATAATCAAATTCGAAGATGTAAGTTGTTAGTAAATAACTTTAATTAAAAAAGGGAATATTAAAAGCAAATATTAAAATGAAATGGGTGATTTAAATGGCTAAAAGAATTGTAATCGTAGGGACTGGTATTGCATCAGTAACAGCAATCAAGGCAATTAGAGAAATAGATTCAGGTTCAGAGATATATTTGATCGGACAAGAAAAATTTTATCCATATAACCGAATAAGGTTGTCAAAGGGTATATTTGATGATCTCGAGGAAAACAACATACTTCTTCAAAAAAAGGAATGGTATGAACAAAACAAAGTAAAAATATTTATTAATACAAAGGTATTGAATATAGATACAGATAGCCTTGAATTAATATTATGTGATGGTAGTAAAGTAAAATATGATAAATTGCTAATAGCAACTGGTTCTAGTAATAATACACCCCCAATAGACGGTATAGGTAAAGAAGGTGTCTACACATTAAGGGGCCTGGATGATGCTTTAAATATTAAAGATAGCCTAAGTGTAAGTGCACAAGTGATAGTTATTGGAGGAGGAATACAAGGAATTGAAATGGCCTTTATATTACATCAGCATGGCAAAAAAGTTACAATTGTTGAATTGCAATCAAGGCTTATGCCTCTCCAATTAGATAATAAAGCATCAGAAATATTAAAGGATATAATGCATGGTTATGGTATAGAAATACTAACGAATACTGGTGTAGTTAAAATAACCGGAGACACTAAAGTAGCAGGCATTCTTACAGACAAAGGAGTGGAATTAAAATGTGATACGGTTATTTACTCCACAGGAATTAAGTCTAATAAGGAACTAATTGTGAACACTAAAGTTGAAACAGGAAGAGGAATAGTTGTAAACAATAAAATGGAAACCAATATTAAAAATATTTATGCAGCAGGAGATATTGCTGAATTTGATAACCAAGTTATTGGGCTATGGAATATTGCTATAGCACAAGGAAAAGTTGCAGGTTATAACATTGCTGGTAAGGAAACCGTGTATGAAAAAATAACCCCAGTTACAACATTAAATGCTTTTGGCATTTCGTTATTTTCTATGGGATGCATTGATGTAGTAGAGTCTACAAAGGTATTAATAGATGAAGATACTAATTCTAAAATTTATAAAAAAATATTTATAAAAAATAACAAGGTAATTGGTGCGATTGTTATAGGTGATATGAAAAGATCGCCACTTCTTAAATCAGCTATAGAA
>DAVZGU010000338.1:0-3290 GCA_052274215.1 Clostridium sp.
CCATATAGGTGTGGGCTATTCCTGTTGGACATGAAGTTACAGCTACAAATTTCATAAACCTTCCCCTTTTACCTTTATTTTTGGTTTAATAATGGCATTTTTTCGTTTTTATTATAGAAAACTCTTTAACTAAAGTCTAATATCTATTTTTCTAATAAAGTAATTATTTCTTCAGGAGTACTTTCTTTCATTAAGCTATCTCTTAATTCACTATGCATAAGTTTTCTAGAAATTTGACTTAATATTTTTAAATGCTCATCGCTTGATTCCTCTGGTACAGCTATTAAAAAGAATAGGTGTGCTGGCTCATCATCCATAGACTGGTAATCAATTCCGCCAATGCTTCGTCCAAATACTAATGCTGGCTCTTTAACTCCACTGCTTTTTCCATGAGGAATAGCTATTCCCATACCTATACCTGTTGAAAATTCTTTTTCTCTATCCAATACAGCTTTTATATATTTATCTTTATCTAGTAACTTACCATTTTCATCTAACATTTTTGACATCTCTTTTATTACATCCTCTTTTGTTTTACTAGTAAGCTCAAGTTTAATTAGATTAACATTTAATAATTCAGTTATATTCATTAATAATCATCCTTTCTTATATGTATTTTATAATTATTTGATTTTTTAACTTCTCTATATCTTCGAACCTTCCTGTTTGCGTTCCTTCAGTCATTACATTAGCTGTGCTTGTTGCACAGGCTAGTTTTATAGCTTCTTCAAAGCTATAGCCATTCTGGGCTGCTACGGACATTGCTGCAACCATAGAATCACCAGCCCCCACTGTACTTTTAACTTCTACCTTTAAGCCATTTACCTTTGCAACTTTTTCACGACTTATAAACATGGATCCTTCAGCGCCTAAAGAAATTACTACATACTTTACTCCATACTCTAATATTTTTTTAGCAATTTTAATAACTTTATCTTCATTATCAATGTTCATACCAAAAGCTTTTTCAAGTTCATCAATATTTGGTTTTACCATATAAGGACCAGCCTTAATACCCTGCAATAGAAGGTCACCTTCTGCATCTAATATAACCTTGCCGCCCTTATTTTTTATTTCCTTAATTATTTCACCATATACTGCACTGCTTGTTCCACTTGGCACGCTACCTGAAAGAATTACTAAAGATTTTTCCGTGCAATACTCCATAATTTTTTCTTTTATATTAGTAATGTCTTTTCCCGCTAAACTAGGTCCATTTTCGTTTATATCTGTATGTGTATTGTTAATCTTATCAAAAATTTTTAAATTAGTCCTAGTTTCACCTTTAACAGATAAAAATTCATTATTAATATTTAAATCATCTAAATAATCTTTTATTTGATTTCCACTGTTTCCACCTAAAAAACCTAAAGCTAAACTTTTATGCTGTAATTCTTTAATAACTTTAGATACATTGATACCTTTACCTCCAACATCAATTCTTGTAGACACAATTCTATTAACACTACCAATTTTAAATTCATCTATTTCAATGGTTTTGTCTATTGCTGGATTTAAAGTCACTGTTATTATCATTTTTTCACCGCCATTTATTTTGCTGTCATAATTTGTACACCCTTTTCTTCAAACTTTTCTAATAATTCATTATCTAATTGATTATCCGTTATTATTATATCAACACTATCTAAATCAACGATTTTAGCAAAATAAACTGTGCCAAATTTAGTATGGTCACATAATAATATAGTTTGCTTTGCAATTTTTATCATTTCTCGCTTAGTGTTCGCTTCAATAATATTGGGAGTAGTTAGCCCATTAATAATGCATACACCATTGGACCCCATAAACGCTTTATCTACTCTGAAATTTTTAAGTGTATTATCTGCTACTGGTCCTACCATAGCTCTCGTTTCCCATCGCAATGTGCCTCCAGTAACAATCACCTCTACATCTCGCTTTTTAGAAAGTTCGTAGGCTATATCTACAGAATTTGTTAAAACCGTTATATCTTTAGCTGTTATATACTTAGCAATACTAAGAGTAGTCGTCCCTGCATCTATTGCTATTGTATCTCCATCTACTATCATTAATGCAGCAATCTTTCCAACAGATTCTTTTTCATCATAAAACTTATCTATTTTTTCTGAAAAAGTGAGTTCAAATTTAGTATTGAGGTTTAGTATAGCCCCCCCATGCACTCTTTTTATAAGTTCATCTTCTTCCAATTCTTGAAGATCACGTCTAATTGTAACTTCTGACACTTCATATCGCTGCGATAAATCGCATACTTTTACTTTTCCATACTTATTCAAACTATCTAATATTTTTGATTTTCTTTCTTCAGCAAACATACTTTTCCATCTTCCTTCTATAACATATTTAAAATAATAATGTTCGTTTATGTTTAATCTTGTTTCACTTACTTTCGTTTGTGTTCATTTTAATATAATTTGATAACGTTGTCAAGATATAAAAAAATTATTTTAACTATGAATTATATTTTGTAATCTAATGTAAATGAACATACATATCCCTTAAAACAAACAAAAACGAAACCGTTGGCTTCGTTTTTGTTTTGAAAATATATAAATTTCTAACTATTTCTCTAATTCGCTTTTTAAAATTTCCTCAATTTTAGGAGTACATCTATGCCCATTGCATCCGCCTGTTCCCGCCCCCGTAGCTTTTTGAACTTCCTCTACAGTTCTTGCACCATTTTGTATAGCTTTTTTTATTGTAGACCTCGGTATTGCCTTACATAAACATGTTTTTGTGATTTTATCCATTATTTCATTGTTTATATTCTGTTCCATAATGTTTTCCTCCTTTTACACTATCTTTTATCTTTAAAAAAATCAGTCAATAAATTACCACATTCCTCGGTGTATAACCAATTTATTTCTGTCCAGTGATTTAAATCATCATTTTGAAGAACATTTATAACTGACCCACAAGCCCCTACGCTAGGATCAAAGATGCCTATATATAATTTGCTTATCCTAGACTGTAATATAGCACCTGCACACATAGGACAGGGTTCTAACGTTACGTACATGTCACATCCAGTTAATCTCCAGCTGCCTATTACTTCACAGGCTTTTTTTATAGCTAAAACTTCTGCATGGGCCGTAGCATCTTGAAGCGTTTCTCTGAGGTTGTGCGCCCTAGCAATTATTACATTGTCTTTAACAATAACTGCACCTACAGGTACCTCATTTAATAATAATGATCTTTTAGCTTCTTTTAATGATTCATGCATGAAATCTTTTCTCATGTTAACCCCTTTATCTCATTAATAATTATTCTTTAATAATTATTATACTTCGCAA
>DAVZGU010000339.1:0-3277 GCA_052274215.1 Clostridium sp.
GTAATTAGACCCTAGAGTGTTAAGTAGATACTTGAGCTAACAAAATAATGTTGCTCGACTTGGTAAGAGATTACACTGAATGAGGACAAGGTTTGGATTGAAGTTTATCGATATCATAAATATCCCAGGGGAGGACGTCGGCAACGGAAACGTTATGCGGCTATAAATGATATTGTTATGATTAAGACGGGGGGGGTTAAAATATATGAGTAATAGGAATTTCAGTTTAGAAGAAGTATATGGTGTAGGTGAAAAACCTTTAAATCAATGTCCTACATTCGTAGAGAGGGATATTCATAATCAATTTAAGTACTGTGTCGAATCGGAAGAAGTACATATTATTGTATATGGTGCTTCTAGACAAGGGAAAACGTGGATGGTAGAAAGGTATTGTCCTAACTTTATCCGTGTTGGTTGTGATATTAAATTTACTAGAAATCAAATTTTTAAGGCTATCCTTTCAGAATTAGGAATAAAAGTTGGAGAAGTCACAAATGACAAAGGAAATGAATTTAATACAGAAGTAGGCATTGAGGCAAAGGGTAGCGTTAAGGTACCTTTGCTTGTAAAAGGTGAAGTTAAGGCTAATGGTAAAATTAACATGGGACATCATAGTGGAGAAGGACTGTCATATATAAATATTGACTTAGACAATCATACGGAAGTTATTTCAGCTATTAAAAATAGCATTAAAGATAAGTTTATTGTAATTGAAAATTTTCATTATCTGAATAATAGTGTTCAGAAAGAGTTTGCGAGTTCTTTAAGAGAGTTTTTGTATCACAAAATTAGAGTAATTATCGTTGGAGTATGGAAGGAAACAACTAAAATCGCATCGTATGTAAGCGATTTATCAAATCGTTGCGAGTATATAGATATTGGTGACTGGCTAAGGCCAGATTTAATAAAAGTCGTAGAAAAAGGTAATATTGCCATGAATACAGCAATATCAGATAAAGTAATAAATTTATTTATTTACAATTCTGGATATAACATTGGTGATTTTAAATCTTTACTTAAAAACTATTATAAAATATATGGTATTCATGGAACTATAATAGGAAATGAGCGTATGCTTGATGATATTGAAATAGCAAATGCATCTATAGAAAAAAGCTATAATGAACTTATAATACCAGTGCTTGAAAGAATTGAAAGCTTAGCTACTCAAAAGAAAAGTGGCTCGAAAGGAATGCGTTATTATATTGTAAAAGCTATTCTATCAATTATAGATAATACAAGTTCGGAGAATTTATTAAATGGAATACCATTTCAAGATATTTGTAATGAAGTAAATGGTTATGAAGGAGTAAATTTTGATACAGGGAATATTAAACAAGAATTACTTCAGTTGCATTTAAGAGAAGAGACTGGAAAAGCTAATAAAGGAATGAATACTAATCTAATACCATTATTCTATTTTGATAGAAGTAAGAATAATGGGAAGCTTTTTATACTTGAATCTGCATTGATTGCAGCTAAGAATCATCATGGCGTAAAGTTAAATGAAATATTGGGAGCTGTAGAAAACTATGTTTAGTTTAGTGGGGGACTATTGGAGACTATTTGGAGACTATGGATATAAAAAAGCATACTAAAATGATATAAGTTACTATAAGATAATAACATGAATGTGTTAATATGCAAGGACTTAACAGATCATAAATTAAGCTGAAATAAGCAGTCTACCACACTACGAACCAGTTGGTCGCAGGTTCGACTCCTGTCCGACGCACCATAACAAATATAGGTACCTCAATTAATTGAGGTACCTATTGCTTTTTTAATACAATATTAAAATTATTATACAACACAATACGAGAAGAAAGCAGAGATTTTATTATCCCTGCTTTTTATTTTGTTCTTTTGTTAAATAAATCTTTAAGTTTATTTGATGTTATAAAAACAACTGTTTTTTCTTAACATAAGCATTATAATATATATAATTTCCACGAGCACCATTAACAAAGCAGTATATAACTCCAGCAATTCCATAGGTGAAGGTAGATGCTACAACTGCTGCGAGTGGAGACACCCATACGCCCTTTGTTAATGACCATATAGCACCAAACAAAAAACTGCACCAGTTCCAATGACCTTTATAAGATTCATTACTTTCATATATTTTTGTAAACTCAGCTTGATAGTAAGGATCTAAATGTGAAAAATCTAAATTTAAAGTTCCATCGCCTTGAATAATTTTAGTGAAACCATTATTACTGCCAGTAGGTATACTACTTAGTTTTACTAATCTAACACCACATTTTATGCATATTTCTTGCTTTTCATTAGTTTCTGAACCACATTCCTGACAATATTTAGTGTTACTTAGTGGGCGACAACCACAACCTGTACAATATTCAGCTTTATCATTTATTTCTTTACCACAATTTCTACAATACATAAATTATTCACCACCCTTATTTCATATTGCTAAAGTTATTTCTTGTGATTTTTCTAACTATGATACTAACTATTAACATGAAGCCCCCAACTATAGCATTGACTAAATTAGAGCTATCACGATAATCATCAGGAAGTATGATGTTCCCTATAATTAACAAAACCCCTAAAATGCCTAAACCTGTAAAAATAAAATATAATACTTTATTAGTAGTTATTACAGTTTTATCTTGAGGTTTAACTGTTTGAGAAGTAAAGTTAAGTTTACTTCCACAATTTATACACATCTCTTGTGCTGCATTAGTTGCTACACCACATTCTTGGCAATATTTATTATCACTAATTGGCCTGCAACCACAGGCTATACAGAATTCGGCTTTATCATTTATTTCCATTCCGCAATTTCTACAAAACATAATTAAGTTCATCCTTTCTCTTAAATATTTGTAAGTAAATACTTTCAACTTACACAAATAGATATAAAATCAAAAATACTATTTTTACAAAAAAAACGGCAACTCTATTAGCCTATACATAGGCTATATATATAAAGTTTATTAAAGTTAAGAATTAATTATGTGTAAAAAACATTTTAATAATAAAGTTAACAACCTTTTCTGTTTTATAGAGTATTACCTTTATCTTAGGGGGGATTCAACAGTTAAGCGTCTGACCTTTTAACTTATAAACAAGTTAAAGGGAAAACAGTCGCTGAGATCAAATTTAAAAGGTTCCGTGTGGAACAGGATAAGAATTATCTATCAGACATTGATAAGGCCGTCACTAAATATACTGGGAAAAAGAAAAGCTGAAATATAATAAAAAATAGGACTGAAAAGTTATTTCAGTCCTATTTTTTCTCCCATTAATACAG
>DAVZGU010000340.1:0-3265 GCA_052274215.1 Clostridium sp.
TACCTCTGTTTTTCTTTTACTAGCATTATTTTTAGTTTGTCTTATTTAAAAATACGCCTATAATATTGGCATTAGCCTTTTCTAAAATTTCTTTAGCTTTAATGGCCATTTTTCTTTCTGTATGGCCGTATTTGACTACAAGTACACAACCATCCGCATACTTTGATATAGATTGCGCATCAGCACCCTGCGTAAGTGGTGAAGTATCAATAATTATATAATCAAATTCTTCTTTTAATGCTCCAAGGAACTCATTGAACTTTGATGAAACAAGAAGTTCTGCATAGTTTAATGACACTGCCCCAGAAGTCACTATGGATAAATTCTTTTGCCCTGTAGTCTTAACTGCTGCTTCAAACTTAATATCTCCTGCGAGAAAATTCACTAGCCCTTTATCATTTGATAAGTTAAATATATTATGCAAATTAGAATTTTGAAGATCACAATCAACAAGCACAGTTTTTTTCCCACTTTCAGCCATCACTGAAGAAAGATATGCAGCTGTAGTAGACCTACCTTCATTTTTTTCTGCACTGGCTATCATAATAACTTTGCTTTCTTTACCTTTACACATAAACTGAATGTTTGCTTTTAATTCATAAAATGCTTTAGAATTAATCGTATCTAAATTAGGATACTCAGCGTTTTTTATTTTTTCCATTAAATACCTCTCCCCTTTCTACTAAATATCTGTTTTTTTACGCCTACGCAACTTTCCGATAACGGTAAGCTCTAAGTATTTCTCTACATCATCTTTAGTCCTAATTTTTTCATCGAAAAATCCTATAAAGGTTACAATAAATACTGAAAGAAAAAGTCCAAGTAGAAATGCCAATACAACATTACTAAATTTAAATGTACTATTTTGGATACCATTCTGAACTGAATTCTCCATGATTTTTACTGTCTCTGTAGGATATATTCTCACAACTTCTTTTGTAAAAGACATGTAAACTGCATTAGCTATTTCCATGGACTTTTTTTGCGTTTCTCCACTAGCAGTAATTGTAAGTATTGGAGCATCATCTGCTACAGTAATTTCGTAACTTTTTTGAATATCACTTTCAGATACAGATCCATTTAACGCAGCACTTGCGTTCTTTGAAATAGTACTGGAACTTGCAATGTCCTCAAATGTACTAATTAAACTTTTCGCATTAACTATATCTTCTTTTTTACCTATTACAACGCTTGTTTTTGTCTGATAACTTGCTTTCGAGCTTTTCATTGAATAATAACTAATTGAAATTGCAGCTAATGTTAGTAGCATTGTTATCAGTAGTATTGTCCATTTGCCTCTTTTTATGACATTTATAAACTCTTTATAATCAACAGTAGTTTCACTTCTCATTTCGATACCTCCATGGTAATTATCTTCACTGTAATATTGTTTCAATAATTTCAAATTCTATAATCTTTTATATCGTTATGTATTAATTTGATTTTTATTAAAAATAGTATTAATACAACATTTTTTGATTTCATTAACTTAATAATTAATTTATTAAATTTTCCATTCACATTGGAATTTATCAGATTTTTTTTAACATCTTCATTAGTTATTATGTTCAATACTTTTTCATACTTGTTTTTAAAACTTATTTGGTTACCCTTATAAACTACGCCATAGAAATATTCAATTATACGATAAATAAAATGAGTTGATTGATATTCCTTAGCATTTGCGTTATATTTACCCCACTTTTCAAGTTTGCCTATAATGGCATTGCTTTCTTCTGAAACAATATTTAAATAATTCTCTGAATACTTTAACCACACTGGATTTTCCTTCTCAATTCTGTAGCTGTAAAAGGCTTTACCGAGGATTATACAATTATCTATAAGTTCATAATAGTTCGCATTAAATATTGTATCTTCTCCACGTTTATAATTTTCAAATTTCAAATTGTATTTTTTTATGATTTCTGATTTGTAAATCTTATTCCACAGAGTATCTCCAATTTCTTCTTTTCTTAAAAGAATGTAATTATCTAAAATTTCATCTTTGGTTTCAAAAAAATGTTCCTTTGGTAATACTTTGGCTCTTCTTATAGTTTCTCCATTTTTGTCTACAGTAACATTTGTTTGCCCTGATATAACTAAATCAACATCGTTATTCTCAATGCTTTGGTACATTTCTTTCAATAAGTCATCTTCATACCAATCGTCGCAATCAAAAAATATAATGTATTTACCTATGGATTCATTTATTCCTATGTTTCTTGCAGCCCAGGTTCCTTCATTTTTTTTACTAATTAATTTTATTCTAGTATCTTTTTTTGCATATTCATTTATTATTTCTTTGGTATTATCAGTAGATCCATCATCTATTATTATTAATTCAAAGTTTTTAAATGTTTGATTTATTACCATCTCTATACACTTATTAATATATTTTGCTCCATTATAAACTGGAACTATAACGCTTATTTGAGCCATAGTAACACTCCTCAATTATTTCTTTAAGTTTCTAAGTTTGTATAATACGGGAAATATAAGACCGTAAGTTCTTGTCTTTATAAGTAACGCATTAACTTTATCCTTAAGGCTTAGCTCACTATTACCTATTATTTCAGAGATTTTTAACCTGCTTACCTCTTTCGCAACTATTTTCTTAAAATCAGAATAATTACCTTTTTCTCCAGTTTCACAATATTGTAGAAAGTATTTATTATGTATTACCCATAGTGTTTTTATCATATAAACTCTATACTGCTGGATTAATTTTTCATAGTGGAGTGGATTTTTTCCTAGATAATCTCTCATGATATAACATCCATCTAGCATATCCACCATTGATTTTATTGAAAATATTTTTGTAAGTGAATCTTCTCTTTGCCTGTAGTAATATAAGGGTTCACTCATTATAAAAATTTTCTGAGAACAAGCAAGTAGTAGAAATGACACTGGAGTATCTTCGCATACTTTAAAATCGGGAAACAGAATTTTATTTGATGTGAAAAGCTCCCTTTTATGAAGCTTATTCCATGCATAAGCCTTGATATCATTTAATAAAAACTTCCTAAGGGCCTCAATTTTGTCGATTTGACCCTCTTTATCAATTCCTTCAATTATATATTCATCTGAGTTTTGTTTATCAGTTCTTTCCTTATACAATATGTAATCACAGATAACTACGTCTGCGCTTTCTCTTTTAGCAGCATTGTACATCTTTTCAAACATATTGAGTTCAATAAAGTCATCTGAATCAACAAATGCTATGTACTCCCCTGTTGCTACACTTAGCCCAGCATTTCGAGTTTCA
>DAVZGU010000341.1:0-3257 GCA_052274215.1 Clostridium sp.
TAGATTGGTCACTTTTTAATCTAAAGGTTCTTGACATAAAAAATCATCCTTTCTCATAAGCTTTTCTTAAAATTATTGCCTATGGGTCAGGATGATATTCATATTCCTAAGCCAATAGTTCAAATAGTTGTTAACCGTCCCTGGTATTGGTTCACCTGGTTTTGGTTCAAATAGTTGTTAACCGTCCCCAATGCTGTGAACTTTTCTTTTTTTATTTTAAGTGACGATTTTAACTTCAAACACATAATATAAAGCAAAGGCACATTAAAATAAATAACAAATCAGTATACGAGTCTATTCTAGCATAGTCTATTTTTCGTTATCATTGACTTGTTTTCTATTCTTGTGGGTCATAAGACAATATCAAGGTAGGTGAAAAAATGGAAACCTTAATAGTAAAACTAACAGAAATTGCAGTAGGAAAAAAAGTACAAGTGGTAAAATTGCTTTCAGAAGGTTTATCAAGACAACGAATGCTGGATTTAGGCATAGTGCCAAACACCACTATCCACGTACTTAGGCAGAGCCCTTTTGGAGATCCTACGGCATATCTTATAAGAGATACTTGTATTGCACTAAGAGAAGAGGAAGCTCAAAATATTATGGTAAGAGACATTGAGTTGTAGCTATTAGATTACAATGACTGTTAAATGTCATCTCAGAGCTAAATAGTTATAAATATTAATAGAGAAAGGAGAAAAAATGGGACTAACTTACAGTTCTAGCAATAAGCAAGGATTAAAGGATCTTTTTAATGTAGAGAAGTTAAAAGAAGAAGATTATGTCATTGCGCTTGCAGGAAATCCAAACACAGGAAAGAGTACGGTATTCAATGCACTGACTGGACTTCATCAGCATACAGGAAATTGGCCGGGCAAAACCGTTGTAAACTCCCAAGGGAAATATACTCATAAAGGCACAGACTTTACTATTGTGGATTTGCCAGGCACTTATTCTCTTCTTGCAAGTTCCGTCGAAGAAGTAGTAGCTAGAGATTTCATATGTTTTGGAAAACCAGACGTAACGGTAGTTGTTTTAGATGCGACCTGTATTGAGAGAAATTTAAACTTACTTTTGCAGGTACTCGAAATTACTGATAAGGTAGTAGCCTGTGTAAATCTGATGGATGAGGCTAAAAGTAAAAACATAAGAATAAATATAGAGGCTTTATCAAAGGAATTAGGTATACCGGTGGTTCCAACAACTGCAAGAAATAATATAGGTATGAATATTTTAAAAGATACCATATATGATTTATGCACTAATAAAATTCATACAAGTCCAGTGCAAATTCAATATCCAAGGAGTATCATGCAGCAGCAACAGCAGCTAACTCCAATGATAAGCTCTATTTTTAAAGGAAAAATTAATGCTAAATGGCTTGCCTTAAGACTTTTAGATGGAGATGAATCACTTTTGAATTCTATAAGTAAATTTTTGGATTATGACTTAGGCGTTTAAAAATATAAACAGCATAATGTTTTGGAGGTGCCTTAAAGAGAAATTAATAGGAAGGTGTAATTATTGAACCTAAAGGAAGACGCAAATATCAAGGAGGTTCTGGAGAAATCCAAACTTTTTAGAACCCAAAACAATGAAAATATAAGAGACACCATTGTAGAAACTATTTATAAAACGGCGGAGGATATAACAAGAAAAACTGTTGTAAAAGACACTGAAAGGTTATTGTCTCAGCAAAAAATTGATGACATAGTTACCTCTAAAAAAACGGGTATCCCAATAATGATTCTAATGCTAGCAGTGATATTTTGGCTTACAATTCAGGGAGCAAATTACCCTTCACAGCTTTTGTCAAAATTCTTATTTTGGATAGAAGCAAAGATTGGGTTATTTTTTGTCTATATACAAGTCCCCCTTTGGCTAAATAATCTTTTAGTACTAGGAGTATATCGAACCTTCGCCTGGGTAGTAGCCGTAATGCTTCCACCTATGGCAATATTCTTTCCTATATTTACACTACTTGAAGATGGTGGATATCTGCCTAGGATATGCTTTAATTTAGACCATGCTTTTAAAAAAGCTTGCTGTCATGGAAAACAAGCACTAACCATGTGTATGGGATTTGGTTGCAATGCTGCCGGGGTAATAGCCTGCAGAATAATTGAGTCTCCAAGAGAGAGGCTTATAGCCATTGTAACTAATAATTTTGTACCCTGTAATGGTAGATTTCCAACTCTTATAGCTCTATCAATGGTGTTTGTAGGAGTGAGTTTTTCGTCTGCTAGTAGGTCTGTTATAGCTGCACTGATGGTAGTGCTTTTAGTTCTTATAGGTATAGGCATTACATTACTAACATCCTATGCACTATCAAAAACAATATTAAAAGGAATGCCCTCAAGTTTCACCTTAGAGCTACCACCCTATAGAAAACCTCAACTAGGCAGAGTATTATATACCTCTATAATTGATAGGACCATGTTTGTGTTAGGAAGAGCCGTAATGGTAGCTGTGCCTGCTGGTGCTATAACCTATATTCTTGGCAATGTGATGATTGGAGATATAAGTATACTAGCTCATGCAGCAAATTTTCTGAATCCATTTGCAAATGCCATAGGTTTAGACGGCTTCATTTTGATAGCTTTTATCTTAGGATTTCCAGCAAATGAAATCGTGCTACCTATTCTTTTAATGGCATACTTATCTAAAGGATCCATGCTTCAATTTGAAAGTATAGATCAGCTTAGAGAGGTTTTGCTAAACAATGGGTGGACATACTTAACTCTAATAAACACAATGTTATTTTCACTATTGCATTTTCCTTGCGCTACAACAGTATGGACTATCAAAAAAGAAACCGGAAGTGTAAAATGGACAATATTAGCTGTATTAATGCCCACAGCCATTGCTATAATCATTTGCTTTTGTACCACCAGAATTTATAGAATTTTCATGTAGCCTAGTCAAAACCTTAGGGACAGTTAACAACTAATTAAACTTTAGTCTAGTCAAAACCTTAGGGACAGTTAACAACTAATTGAACATTAAACTGTCCCTCATAAATACATATTATATGAAAAAAATAAAGACTTTTGTTTTAACAAATCTTGCGAATTTGCTAAAACAAAAGTCTTGTTCCAAGAAAATCTTGCACCAAACCGGGCGTAAGCCAGTATGTCGATTTGAGGTATAAGGCAAAGCCTTACGAACTACTCCCTTTCATTTTAAAGTAAAGGTTATATTGATAAATTATTAAAAAGATACCGTTAATGACCTCAGAAGGATAATTAATTAATTAA
>DAVZGU010000342.1:0-3242 GCA_052274215.1 Clostridium sp.
GTGTACTTAAATTTCCCCATTGTAAAGTTACGTTGCTTCCAAAAGTTAAAGCACTCCTGTCATATACAAGTGCAGTTCCTAAATTAAATTTTTCATTGTCTAAATCAAATTGACTCTTACCGTTTAAACTTGTAATTTTCCCTGTTTTAATCTGTTCTCCTTTTATTTCAAGAGCATATATAAATGTAGCTACTATATGCCCATCCATAGTAATTGCTGTGCCGAAAGGCCCATTAACCCCCGTACTTGAATACCCAAATCCACCCATATTCCATCGCCATACATTTGTTGCAGTATTTACATCTGTAGTATCCATAATTAATATTTCGTAAGGTTGCCCAGCATCATTTTTTCTTATTACTACATTTCCGCCCTTTGCTCCTGTTATTAACTTTGTAGCGTTGTCTATTGCATCTTGGTAATCTGTTGTAACCTGTACTATATCATTTTTTATGGATGCAATTGGATCAGAAATTGAACTAGCTAAGTTTGGTTTAAAATTTCCTAATTCAATAATATCGAGCCTTTTTGTTAATGGATTTTTAGTTGTTTTAATTACTTTAGCTTTTAAATTCATACCAAGCTTTTTATGTTTAATTGTTACTATATCACCGAGATATACTCTTTCTAAAACTTGGTAATTTTTATATTCTTCCGTTTTACTTAACTCTAAAAAATCTATTTTATAATTTATTTCTGGAATATCACATTTACTTAATTCAAAATATCCCTGTGCCAAGGTTCTTAAAGTTACAATATCATTTGCTAGCGTAATTGCATTTTGTATATCTACTAATAGTGCTTGTCTAGCTGAAACTATGTCAATTAATAATTTATCTCTAGCATCAAAATAATCTTTAAAATAGCCATTCATAACTCCACTATCGCAAAATGTATTTTGTGAGGACCATCTCAACTCATAAGCTTTAACCCAACTTGATAACGTAGTATAAGCAGTATTATAAAGCGGTGTATCAGTTGTTAAGCTAAGTGCTATTGCTTTACTGGCATCATCAGTTAATAGACTAAATTGAGTACCAAGACTTATACCATCACTGCTGATAGATAGTTGTTCTCTTTCATATAAGCTTCTTTCATTTTGTATTTTGTTTAAATCTTCAATAGTTTTTATTATATTATCAGTTGAAATATCAGTTAAAGTTTTTGTTGCAATTTCTGCATTTGATAAATCTAATGTCTGTTTATTTTTTGCAGCAGTAACGTCTACACTTGCTACATTTACACTGCCAATATCGACATCATCTGCTGATAATTTTCGTCTAGCTTCTAATATTAACTGTAACAATGAATATCTATGGTTAAAATAATCATTTAGTTTACTTAATAACACAGTACTATCAATTTGTGTTCTTTGCGATGACCATTGGTCTATAAATTGTTGTAGCCATCCAGTTGTAGCATAATAAGCAGCATTGTAAGGCACATCATTTATTCCGAGCAACTCAGCTTCATTACTATTTATTGGAAATTCAACTTCTATTAAATGCTTTGCTCCTTCAATTTGATTTAAGTCTTCTACAGTTGAAATAATATTATTCCTTGCTAAGTTACCTAAAGTAAATAATGTTGTTTCAGCATTATCTGCTCCATTAGAAAAATTAAGTATTGCTTTATTAACGGCATCAACTAGCACTGTATCAGGGCTAGTTAATTTTGAAGCAATTTGTTCTGCTGTGAAGTTAACTGTTTTTATTTTTGGGTGAGGATAAACGTCTATATAATGACTATCTAAATAACCTTCTGGCAAAGTAATAGTAGTACTATCTATACCTGGACAAGTAGGACGTATTCTAGTTATAAGGCTGTCCATATCAAGCGTCTCTTCTATACCCTGTATATTCTTGCCATAACTTACTAAGACACCTCTATCAAGTCCTCTGGCACCCATTAACTTTATTTTGAAGTTATCACGTACTAGTTCCCCACCCCAAGTAGTAATAATTCCGTTTGCTCCAAGGATAGCTTCAACTGGATTCATTTCAGCAATTACAGTTGTATTAGATCCACCTATATCGGATGAATTAGAAAAAGGATGATCATATTGAGTGCCGGACAAAACACTATTTAAAGCTTCATATCCTGTCGCATTTGTTAATGTTAAGCTTGCAATAAAGTTATCTAGCATATCATAGAAAATGTGTCTGGCATTTACTTTTCGTGATGTTAAAGTTGTAACTTTATGGTAAATTCTAAATAATTGTCCATCTGCTTTAATGATGTTTTCTTCTAAAAGATATTTCCATTTTCCTGTATCATCTATTGGATATTCAAGCGTAAGTTCATAAGCTCCGTTTAATTCTTCGCTAATTGGAGCACTCATACAATTATTTAAAACTACTATTCCATTTTTACTAAAATCAGTTTCTTTAGAGTCATATAAATTTATCAAATTTACCTCCTTTCGGACATGATAAAAGACACCCTTTCGAGTGCCCTGATTGTATTTATTAATATCTATTGTATATATTTAAAGGTTTTTACATTATTTTGTAGAATGTTATCACCCAAAGGAGATGATAACTATGACTAAAAATACTAAACAAACTTCTACTAAAGTTGCTACTACTGCCTCAAAAATTTTAAGAAGTAAAACTTCTACTAGAGCTGAAAAATCTGTTGCTGCTTCTGACTTGTCACAAACCAAATCAAAGAAAAAATAATTGTATAACTTTCTTTTTATTTATCCATATTTTTTAAGATGTTATCCCCCAAAGGAGGTGATATTTATGTCAGATTTAAACTTTGATTCTCTATTTGGCGATAGTGCAATTGACTATGATTGCCCTAAATGTAAAGCTAAAATACCAATAACATTAAATGACGTTGGAGAAACTATTACTTGCCCTAAGTGCGGTGTTAAAATTGAATTTCAAAAATATGATAGTTTTGATAAGTCGATAGATGAAGTTAACAACTCCTTAAAAGATCTAAATAATACTCTTAATAATTTAGGCAAATAAACTACTCCTTAGATATAACTTGTAGTTTGAAATCTTTTAATTCTTTAAGTTTGTCTTGTATTTGTGTTATTAAATTAGTGAACTCATTTAAGTTAGTGATTTCAATTTTCACTGTAAATTGTGGTTGCTCTTGAACTGGTACTTCTTGAGCAACTCCTTTTTTATTTTCTTCCATGTCTTTAACCTCACTTAAAGGCACCCTTCCGAGTGCCTTAATTTATTATATTTACTTTTTACGATTATTGTACATTATTATCCTAA
>DAVZGU010000343.1:0-3212 GCA_052274215.1 Clostridium sp.
TCTAGTTTAATATTTATTTGTCCTGCATTTAAATGATCCTTGTATTTTAAAACCACCACTAGCCTTAAAGCATTCCGTTTCACAATTTTTTCCTATATTCACTGAGCCCGCTACACTAACTTCCTCTCCGTATAGGCTTCCTTCTATATGAGTTGATCCACTTATTTTTATGCTTTTACTTTTTACATTTCCTACGATATGAGACGATCCACTTATCTTTATATCTCCTACTTCTACATCACCTTCAATTTTTGCAGACCCGCTGATTTTTATACTTTCTGCTTTTAAGTTACCTGCAACTTTTGATGAACCACTAGTTTTAAATTCTATGCACTCTAAATCACCGTTAATTTTTCCTGACCCACTTATAATTACACTATTATATTTTCCACCACCTGAACTTCCTGACCCATTTATCTTTATATCATTATTATTCATCTTTTCCATATTAAACCTCCCATGTTTTTCTATATTAGATTTTAATTTTAAGTTCTTCAATGCACTGTGAAATGTTAAGCCTTGATATTATTTTCGCATCCTTTTCTATATAAATCTCATTAGGCACAGTAATTAAAAAACATAGCGCCATCCCAAATTTTCTTAAAAAAATCATCTCGCAATTCTTACCTTCTAACGACTTATAATTTCCTTCTAAAGTCTCTATTATAAGTTTACTTTCTTCTAAAGATACATTCCCAGATACTAAGCTCTTCTCTAATAATGAAATATATAAGATTTTTTTAAAAGAAAATGTTTTTATCTCTCCATAGATGTTTTTATACATTGTTAATGTCTGCTGTGTAACAATCTTCTTTTTTAATAGCTCGCTCTCATTTAAAAATACATCCGCTAACTGTGGTGAAAACATTTGTGCTAAGTCATCTAATGATGCATCCCCTTTCATATTAATAATTTTTTCTATTCTATTTAATATTTTCTCCCTTGGGAAATATGTCTCTTGACCGGTATAGCTAGATTTTTTTATGAACCATTCTTCTGGTATAAGCTTTTTCCTTTTCCATCTATACAGTTGACCATAGGAAACATTCGTGACTTCTAGCAACTCTTTTTTCGTTATTAAATCCTCATCCATGTTGCCACTCCTTTTGTAATTTGGGGTTATTTAACAATATTGTTTTTTATTATAGATGTAGTGTAACATAACATTGTTACGTTGTAAATGCTTAATTCACCTTGCGTAATTATTCCTATTACTACCCTCCTATGGGCAGGGAAGGTTCAGTGATGTTTAACAACGTAAATTCACCTATGGTGGATGCTTCTTTTAAATATTTATATGATATAAGAAACTTCAGTAAGGGTCAGGTTGCCCAAAATAAGACTCACGTAGACCCCCTTATTATGACAGAAAGAATTAAGGGTTTAGCTGCATTTTATGGTGCAAAATTAGTAGGCATAACACAAATGAGAGATTATCATTATTATTCTCATATGGGAAGGCATGAAGAAAACTATGGTGAAGAAATAATTGAACCACATAAGTATGGAATTGTTTTTGCACTACCTATGGATAGTGAAATGATTATGAGATCACCAAAACTCCCAGAATCAATAGCTGTTTCAAAAGGATATGTGGAGTCAACAACCGTTGGTATGATACTTTCATATTGTATTAGGGAACTAGGTTATGATGCTAGGAATCATATGGATGGAAACTATTTAGTAATAGCCCCACTCGTAGCGAGAGATGCTGGCCTTGGCGAGTTTGGGCGAAATGGACTACTTATAACTAAAGAATACGGACCATGTATTAGACTCGGAATAGTAACCACAGATATGCCTATTATACCAGATGTACGTGAAGATTTTGGAGTTAAAGAATTTTGCTTAGATTGTGGAAGATGCTGCACGACATGCCCTGGAAAATCAATATCCAAGACTGAAATGGTAGAATATGAAGGCATATTGAGATGGAAGATAAATGCTGAGGAGTGTTATAGAAGGTGGAGGAGTTTAGGGACAGATTGTGGCTTATGTATAGCCAATTGTCCATTTACCTATGGTATACCAAAAGATTTAATTTCTAATATTAAATCATCCTCAGAAGTTAGACAAAATATTTTAAAAGAATTTGAGGAAAAGTACGGTATAAGACCAATTATAAGATCAGAACCTGAGTGGTTGAGATAATTTTTTTTATTCATTCTTTAATGCAAAAAAATAACACCGATATCTATCCGGTGTTATTTGTAAATATCTATTTTATAGGGGGATCCTATTCATTAATACTAGTCCTTTTATGTGACAGTCATATGACAAATATGATAATAATTTATGAACAATACTATATTGCCTGTTACTTTAGAAGAAATTGGAATCAAAGAAATAAAAGAAAAAGATATAAGAAGGGTTGCTAAAACTGCCTGTTCAGTGGTAGAAACTATTCATAATATTCCAAGTCTTTTTTAGTCCATTTACCTCTAAACTATTATTCATTACTCATCCTCCTCATCAAATATTAAATCCATCATGGAATACATTTCACTTTTAGAAATTCTAAGAGAACGGGCAGTATTCCACACATCTGCAAGTTTTACCTCTACCATATGCCGTTTTGATTCCTGCAAAAGCTCAAGATTTTTTTCTAATATTGTTTACATAAACTAATATAACTTAACATTTTTTTGATATGAATATAACAAAGGTTATTTATAATGTAATTGCAAGTAGATTGAAATTTCGGAACTATTATTTTCTGATGCTACTATAGTGAAAAAAATATAATTGGAGGTATTAGCATGATAACTAATTATGCACACAGAGGTGCTAGCGGCTATTTTCCTGAAAATACAATGCTTTCCTTTAGAAAAGCAATAGAACTTGGAGCCACTGGAATCGAAACTGATGTTCAAATGACTTCGGATGGGGTCCTTATACTCATTCATGATGAGTACGTAAACAGAACTACTAATGGATCAGGGCTCGTAAAAGATTTTACCTATGCTGATTTAAACAATCTGGATGCAGGTTCTTGGTTTAATGAAAGCTATAATAGTGAAAAAATAATCACTGCTGAGGAGCTAATTATTTTGGCTAAATCAAATAATATACTATTAAATTTAGAGTTAAAAAATGGCAACGTTATATATCCAGGCATTGAAGAAAAGCTCATAGAAATGCTTTATAAATATAAATATGAGGACAAAATAATATTATCTAGCTTTAATCATTATTCTATGGTGAATTGCAAA
>DAVZGU010000344.1:0-3202 GCA_052274215.1 Clostridium sp.
TCTGTGCCTTTTATTTTAGACCAATTAATAAAAAATATATTATTTTTGTATAGTTTTCCCTCTCTTAAATTGCTTATATCCTTTAAATTCATATCTGTACCTTCATTGAAATAACCATACAGCTTAGCCTTTGATTGCATATATGAATCATCTCCACCGAATGACACCCATAAATATGCCTTATCCTCGTGGAAATGATAATTATCATCAAGACAACGTAAAAACTCCGCCATCATAACTGTTTTACCAGCTCCTGTCGGTGCCTTAAATATTAAAGGTATTCTATAATTACCACTTTTCCATAAGTCCAAAAATGTATTACTTAACTGGTCAATTATTGTTTTTTGGAAATCCTTTAACTCAAACATTTTATCTCACCTCCTTAATTGGTAGATTAATCTCTTTGTATATTTCAATAATTGGCTCAGGAATATCCTCAATCTTGATATTCTTACCTAAATACTTAAAAAGTTTTTTAATCTATTCTCCCATACATGAATACATATAAAACCGTTTTAGTATTTTTTATATCTTCTACTAGTTCTTCAAATTTCCCCATATCCTCCCTGAAATAAATTGCAGTTTTACGAGCTTTACTTCTGTTTTCAAATATTTGATACCAATCATTGCGTTCTATCTCTTCAAATGTATTTTCTTTGATTGCAATCATCTGACCTGCTTTTTCGGTCAACTCACGCCTTTGTTTATCATCAATTCTATCAATCTTTTCAACTGGGATTAGATCGGTCTTGAAGTATTGGAGATTCCCCCATAGACCATCTTTAATTCCATTGATTTTTTTTACGCCAATTATTTTTATAATATTATCTTTAAATTCTTTATCTATTTTATCAAATATTTCTTTGTTTTCAGAAATTACATTCTCTATTTCTTCTAAGGTATTATTAATATTTTTGGTTATACTTGAGTACGTGATTTTCCTTTCAAATAAAACCGTTTTATCATTTCCTACATAATTATATCCTTCGATTACGTTTCTAACACGTGGGTATGTAACCTCTTCGCAGATATTGTTTTCATTATTTGTACAAAGAATAAACTTTCTATTACCTTCATCTTCGTTATTTAATTCTAATACAGCATGTGCAGTTGTACCTGATCCCGCAAAAAAATCTAAAATTATTGCATCTTTACTGTTAGTAGCAACTTCAATACAATGTTTTACCGCAGGTAACGATTTGGGATATGGGAAAGTCTCTCTTGCACCTAAAACTTCTTCTAAAATAGACGTACCATATTCACTTGCGGAAAAAATAGAGTCTACCCAAATGCTTTTAGGTTGTTGTCCGTCTAAGCCACCTCTAAATTTAAAGAATATTTGATAAACCTCACCAACACGATGACAAATTATGTTGCCAGACTCAAATAATTTTTCTACACCTTTTTTATCCCTTCGCCATATCCTTTTATGCCCTTTTGAATCAATAGGCAATATTTCTATTTTAAGTTTTTCATCTGTGCTTATCTTCTTTGTTTTTGGATTGAAATATATTGGAAAATATCTTTCTCGAATGGTTCCATCCTTTTTTACAGCTTCACTATCCACTCCTTGTTTTCTTAAATTCACTTTTAAATACCATTCTCCATCATCATCTTTAACATAGTTATGGCTTTTTGCTTCTGGACTTACATATAGTTTTGCTATTTTTGATTTCGAACTTTTGCCAAAATATAATGCGTATTCATGCACTTGTGAAATTGCTTTTTGAGTCATTCTACCCTTCGGATTATTTCTAATAGTTACCACTCCAAGTCGGTTTTCTTTACCAAATATCTTATTCATAAGTAACCACAGATTTGGAAGTTCATAATCATCAATAGTTACACATATTATCCCATCCTCTTTTAATAAGTTAGCCGCAAGTTCTAGCCTTTTTTCCATCATATTTAACCATTTACTGTGTCTATACCCATCTTCTTCGATTACATAATCATTATTATACTTCCAATCTTTTGCACCCGTATTATATGGAGGGTCTATGTATATCACATTAATTTTTCCCTTATGTGTATAATTTAAACATGTAAGTGCATGATAATTATCCCCTTCAATTAGAATATTGTCTTCACCATCATCAGTTCTAATTGCTTTTTCATTTATTCTTTGTAGGATAGGGAGATTATTCTCACAATCCACTACAACCTGTTCAGGTTCCTTTTCACTGTCCCAAACTAAACCATATTTCTTTGTTTTTAATTCTTTCTCCTGCTTATTTATAATCTTAAGCAATACCTCTTTGCTAAAGCTATCATATTTGCCGCTCATTAATTGTTTCCTCCTCATATTGTAGACTACTTACTTTCCAAACTCTCTTATGATTCGGATTTTTCAAACTCATTAAATCCTTATATTAATATTTATATTCCACTTAACGAATTTAAAAACCAATTACTTACATAAAATAAATTAATTTACAAAATGGATGTTAGGTTTTATTTCGAATATATTGATGAAATACTTTTAATGAATATTATAAAGAGAATGTCTTGAAGGAATATTTCATTGTGATATAACTTTGAGCCAAATCACTGATGATAAATTTAGTAAGTTTTTAGATGTGTTTTATAAATGTTGTCGAATAACAATTTTCAGTGAGCTAAGTTCTATAGCATTTACTAATTATGAAATAGTCGTAGCAAATATACATTATGATACAACTTCAAACGTAATTTGTTGCCACTTATGAAACTGAATAACTTAAAGAAACTTTAATATCTATAGATTTCGGCCACAGCAAACAAAAAAGGCAAGATAAAAAAACATATTAAAATGATATAGATGTAGCCAGTGGAGTAATGATTGATACAAAGGTATTCTCTGGTAAGTAAATATTATAAAACATATAACAACAAATTTTTTAAAGACGAAGAGGCTACTCTTGAAATACTTGATATTGCTGAAAAATTTTCATTATATATCTGTGACACAGAAAATATGACACTATAAAATAAAGAAAAGAGAAGAAAGTTATTTTAATGGCAAGGTATCAACCCCAATATGCATAAGAATTTAAAAGTACAGTAGTAGCTCTTAAATCAAGCAGTGAATATGCCATTTAAAAATGGCATATTCACTGCTTGGATAAAAAAATAACCCTTCACTTTTACATTCACCTCTTCTATGCTAAACTTATTTAGAGGTGTTTTATATGAAGAAATTAATAAAAGTTGTAGGTGCTAT
>DAVZGU010000345.1:0-3187 GCA_052274215.1 Clostridium sp.
TCTTTACTATTTTTTCTACCTCGAATTAGGTCATCCACCAAGCCATCTTTTTCTTTTAAATCATCTATCTTGATATATTGTAATTCCCCTTTGTCTCGAGCTTCAAAGTCATATTTCTGCTGTTTACCATTTACTATATTGACATTTGAATTAAATAGTTTATGAGCTGTTATGTCTCCATTTTCATCTGTTTTATAAATTGTTACAAGGTCCTCATACACTCCCAGAAAATACCTATTAGCTTTGTAACTGTACCTATTACTATTATTAACAAAAACTATTTCATCATTACTCATACTAAAAACTGTGTAACCTTGGTTTTTAAAAAATTCATTAAGCTCTGACTGTGTTTTTTTATTTAGCACATCCGAACCATTAAATTGTTTTTCAAGCACCATATTTCTAACTTCATTATCTTTATATCTAATCTTAAACATAAATTTTGTATCCTGAGATACCCTAACCAATTTAGTATTCACGGACGTTTGCATTAAATTATTTTTGTCATTATCATTAATACTTTTCGCAGTGAATTTTAAATATGGCAATTTGCCACAAGCTTCAAGCTTTAAATCATTTTTATTCATATAGTGATTAAGAGAATAGTTAGCACCAACGAAAGTTACTAATATTATTGTAAATATTGAATATAAAATTTTTCTGTTTTTCATATTACCACTCCTTATTTGAAATTATGTCCATATAAGGGGGTATTCATTCAATAGATTTAAAAATATAACATAAACATCAATTTCCTATAATCATGAAGGTGAAAGTGTGTATGAATGAGACAGATAGTATATAATGAATCTTATAAACCCTTAGTTTATGTAATTGAATCATCTCCTGCGGAGCTGCAATATTAATATATATCTTGAAAGGAGTTTATTATGACGGTTTATAGATTATCGAATGATTTAGTATTCCCTGATCCATCGCTAAGCGACGCGGATGGACTTTTAGCCATTGAAGGCGACCTATCTCCCGAGAGATTACTACTTGCGTATTCTAATGGAATATTTCCATGGTTTTCAGATGACGAGCCTATCCTTTGGTGGTCACCTGATCCAAGATTTATTGTTTATCCAAAAGATATTAGAATTTCGCATTCTATGAAAAAACTACTTAAAAAGAATACATATAGAGTTTCCTTCGATACTTGTTTCAGAGATGTTATATCTAATTGTTCTAATACAAGAAAAGAAACAGGCACATGGATTACAAATGAAATGATTGAAGCTTACTGTAGACTTCATGAACTCGGCTATGCCCATTCTGTGGAAACCTGGTACAAAGATAAGTTAGTTGGTGGATTATACGGCATAAGTATGGGCAAATGTTTTTTTGGTGAATCAATGTTTTCAACTATGGATAATGCCTCTAAGGTAGCCTTTACTACTCTAGGCAAGTCATTGGAAGAAAAAGGATTTTCTATGATTGACTGTCAGGTTCATACAACTCATTTGGAAAGTTTGGGAGCAGTTTATATTCCAAGAGAAAAATTCTTAGAACTTATGAAAAAAGGAATTTCAATAAACCCTTTAAAATTGTGCTTTTAAGTTACACAAATCCTTAAATTATTCAAGTTCTAAAACTTCTTACAAACAGAAATATTGAAACATGGAAACGCATTGACAAACTCCAAGGATTATAATATGATTAAACAAATATTGCTTAAGTACTTTTGTCACCGGATAAATGTACTGAAATCATAAGCGTTAGGAATTCATGCCGTTAGGTCTTAGGGTATGAATCGCCTAATGCTTTTTTTGTTAGGAGGATTATATTATGAAAACAAAAACAAATACAAGCATTAATAAACTATTTTTCAAATATGTATTGTTAAATGTAATCAGCATGATAGGGTTGTCTTTCTACATATTGGCAGATACGATTTTTGTATCAAGAAATATGGGTAATAACGGTTTAACTGCATTGAATTTAGTATTGCCTATTTATAGTCTTGTGAATGGTATCGGTTTAATGCTCGGCATGGGAGGTGCCATAAGGTATTCCATTCTCTGCGGCGAGGGAAATTTCAAAAATGCAAGCAAGACCTTTACGCAAACCATCTATTTGGCTCTTGCCTTCGGGTTCCTATTTACGGCAGTCGGAGCATTCTTCTCTGGTGATATTGCGAGACTGCTAGGTGCTGATGCAGAGGTACTGCCAATGGCAAGTTCATACCTAAGAACAATACTGCTATTTTCCTGTGCTTTTATGGTAAACACTGTGATTGTTTGTTTTGTACGGAATGATAACAATCCGAAGCTCTCGATGATTGCCATGCTTGCAGGAAGCTTTGGCAATGTCATTCTTGATTATATTTTTATATTTCACATGAATCTTGGCATGTTCGGCGCCGCATTTGCGACAGGTCTTGCACCTATCATAAGTATTGGCATACTGTCTGTCCATCTTATACAGAAGAAAAACCGTTTTAAATTAGTAAAAACATCCTTACAAAAGAAATATGTTAAAAAAATATTTTCGCTCGGATTACCGTCTTTGTTCACAGAGGTATCTTCGGGACTCATTATGCTTTTGTTCAATTTTGAAATTTTAAATCTCATCGGAAACATCGGCGTTGCAGCATATGGAATTATCGCTAACCTTGCTTTAATTGTTGTCGCTGTTTTTACTGGTATTGCACAGGGTATACAACCCATTTTGAGTATAAATTTCGGTACAGGACATAAAGACAATATAAAGAAAGTATTCAGATACGCTGTGATACTTGCATTTTGTATTGGCTTCGCTTTCTATATTGCTGGGGCGGTTTACCCGAATGTTATTATCCAACTGTTTAACAAGGAGCATAATACTGCGCTTGCTGATATGGCGACGCGTGGTATAAGGCTGTATTTTATTTCCTTCTTCTTCATGGGTTTTAATATTCTAACGTCTTCATTTTTTGCTTCTATTAATCAACCTGCAAAAGCATTTACCGTTTCTCTTGCAAGAGGTTTTATTACTGTTATCCCTTTGATTTTCATTCTTCCGCATTTTCTGCAAATGACAGGAGTTTGGTTAACTATTCCGTGTGCAGAAGTGATTACCTTATTGTTGAGCTTATTCCTTATAAAGAATTATCTCAAAGATGATATTTCTATGCATCCGCCAATTTGACATATTATCACACTCCATTCGATAGCTTTTATTTTATTACAAAAACAAAAGCTATCGA
>DAVZGU010000346.1:0-3176 GCA_052274215.1 Clostridium sp.
GAGGGGCACTAACTCAAAACACAGGAATTACAAGAAAGCTTTAATGAGAGAATTACTAATTTATTAAAAGAAAAAGAGGAAGCAGGGGAGAAATTTAAAAATATGATTTTGGAAATGGATAAAAAAGAAACTGAAGTTAACTCTTAGGAATAAAGAAAAAAGGGGGAGTCCATTTGATGTTATATAAATTATCTACTGGAGATGAAGTTCATAGATACCAAAAAAGTATTGTTGTGATATTTAAGGATGATAGAAATGTTTTAAGTACTTCTATGATTAATGGAGGATATAACGAGAATTTAAAGTATGTTTTTAATAATGATTGTAAACCAGAAGCAGGTATGCCTTGTAAATTAAAGGCTGATACTTATACTGAACATATGAGTATATTAGCAAGAGAGTTGGGTTTGGATCCAGAAAAGGCAGCTGGGATTTCTACAGCAGCTTCCATGGAGAATGTATCTATAAAAATGGAAAGTTATCGGGATATAACTGTAACAGCAATAGTAACTGGTGGAATTGAGGTAAATGGCGGAAGAGTAGGAGATCCAGCTTCCTTTTATGAGAATCAAGGGGAATATGAAACCATAAAGCCTGGAACTATAAATATTATTTTATATATAGATGCAAACTTACCAGCGGAAACACTGACCAGAGCACTGGTAACTTGCACGGAAGCTAAAACTGCAGCAATCCAAGAATTAATGGCAGGAAGTAATTATTCAAGAGGTCTTGCAACTGGCTCTGGAACAGATGGAACTATTGTTGTTTCAAATAGTAAATCACCAATGAAGTTATTACAATCTGGTAAGCATTCAAAACTTGGCGAGCTTATAGGGCTTTCGGTAAAGTCAGCAGTAAAGGAAGCACTTTATCTTCAAACTGGATTAGATGCACATAGTCAACATAGTATGCTTAGAAGAACTAAAAGATTTGGTGTAAATGAAGAGACGATTTGGGACCGATATCAATATGTGATTCATGCACACCCAAAATATGAAAATTATAAAGCTTTTACAAGGCCAGAATTTATACATAATTTACATACAATAGATACAAAAGCAGAATTAGTAACTTTAACTTCTTTATATGTTCATCTAATAGATCAATTAGATTGGAATCTTTTATCAAAAAAACAAGTAATAGAAGAGGCTGAAGTAATCTTTGATAGGATAAAAGAAAAGCTTTGCACAAAAGAGATAACTATTGATGAATGTCATTTTAATATAGAACTTGATGCGGATTTAATTCAGCTTATGATAGATAACTTAATAACATTAATGGCATATGTGTGCGGTGGATTTTACAATGTTTAAATTACCTTTTATAATGTCACCACTTCCTTAAGTTCTCTGTATTTAAAAATATTCTACTAAAAAATAAAAGGAGGCTCTTTAATTGATAAAACTTGTAAATCTTTCAACCTATAAATATGATATGGACAGGTTTCATTGCAATAGTTCTGAAATAATAAATTTCTTAGAAAAACATAATATAGGTGGCGTAGAGCTTTTGAATCCTTTAATGTGGAATGAAAATATTATTCCGAGTAGTATAGTTAAAGGTGTACATCTAAAATACTATCCTACATGGCTTGATTTTTGGAATAATAACGAAGAAGAATTATTAAGACAGTTTAATAGCATGGAGGCAGTAAAAAAATATTATGGTGGAACAACTAGAGAAAGCATAATAGAGCAATACAGAAAAGAAATACAGCAGGCTGATAAAATTGGCGCTGAATATGTGGTCTTCCATGTGGCTCATGTACAAGTGGAGCATGCATATACCTATGATTACACATATAATGACGAGGAAATCATAGATGCAACCGCAGAATTAGTAAATGAAGTTTTCAAAGGGTTAAATACAAACATAAAACTATTATTTGAAAATCTATGGCAACGTGGTTTAACCATGGTTAATAAAGATATGGTATCAAGATTATTAGAAAAGGTTGATTACTTTAATAAAGGTTTTATGCTAGATACTGGTCATTTAATGAATACAAATTTGAGTCTTAAGAATGAGAAAGATGGAATACAATACATTTTAGATACAGTAAATAATCTTGGTGAATTAAAGAAATTCATAAAAGGGATACATCTTAACTGCTCCTTATCCGGTGAATATGTTACTAAGCAAATAGAATCAAATCCTAAGGATAAATTATCATTTGATTATATGCAAAAAAATGTGCTTTTTCATATAATGAAAATAGATATGCATAAGCCATTTAGTGATAATACAGTGAAACAACTTATTAATATTATTGAACCAGAATATGTTATATACGAATTTATAACAAGATCTGTTGAAGAATTGGAAGAGTATATTACAATTCAGAATAAATCGTTACAAACCTTGTCGCCAAACTAATGAAAACATGCAACTTAAGAATAAATTGTTAAGTAAAAAGACTGAACAAGAAAATAAAACGCATACAACATAATTAAAATTAGGTTGTATGCGTTTTAACTTTAGGAAAAATAAATAATCCATTATTCAGTTTATTTTTCTCCCTTTTCCGGCTGGGAAACATATTGGCGTGCCGAATTGATTGTCTATACCGATGCGACATTTTAGTCCGTAAATGCGTTCAATATTTTCACTAGTTATCATTTTTTCAGGAGCGCCTTGAATAAAAACTTTTTGACCTTTTATCGCTACGAGGTGATCCGCATAACGACAGGCTAAATTAATATCGTGTAAAACCATTACAATAGTTCTGCTTTCTTCTCTATTCAGATCGTACAGCAGGTCTAAAATTTCGATTTGATGCGTTAAGTCTAAATACGTTGTTGGTTCATCTAATAAAATAGTATCAGTATTTTGAGCAAGATTAAGAGCAATCCAAGCTCTTTGACGCTGTCCGCCTGATAATTCATGGACTTGTCTATCTTTCAATTCTTTCATGGATGTTACTGTTAAAGCATGATTAACAGCTGTTTCGTCTTCATTTGTCCATTGTTTGAATGTACTTTGGTAAGGGTATCGACCCTGTTTCACTAACTGTTCCACTGTTATGCCTTCCGGTGCGATTGGTGACTGCGGTAAAATTGCTAACTTTTTAGCGACATCTTTTGATTTCATTTTTAAAATGTCTCGGTCATCAAGAAATATGCTACCCGTTCGTGGTTTTAGTAAACGGGCAATTGCATGTAATAAAGTCGATT
>DAVZGU010000347.1:0-3175 GCA_052274215.1 Clostridium sp.
TATACAATAGAGCTTTAAATTTTTCACCCTCTTTAGGTGTTCTAACCTTACCTTCTACTTCATCACCTGTTTTCAAGTTAAATCTTCTAATTTGAGATGGCGAAACATAAATATCGTCAGGACCTGACAAGTAATTATTCCCTCTTAGAAACCCATAACTATTGTTTTCAATTATTTCGAGGACTCCTCTTGCCGTTCCCGATTCATTTATCATTTCTTGTAACTTTTCTCTTTTATTTTCATTTTGATTTTTAAAACCCGTATCATGTTCTACATTATTAGTAGTTTGGGTAGTTTGGGTAGTTTGAGTAGTTTGAATTGGATTAATTTCGATTTGCTTCTCTGAATTTTCTATAATATTATCTTCAACTGTAGAAGTGTTTTTGGGACTTATTTTTTCTCTTAAAATAATTCCATCCTTTTGCATAGAAACTGGCGTCATCTTCTTTATTTCCTCAATTAATTCACTTTTTTTAAGTTTAGAAATATTTTTAATGCCGAGTTCTTTGCAATGTTCCCGCAGCTCGACTACTGTCCTATTATCAAAATCTTTATTTATCAAAAATCTGCACCTCCGAAGGGTATTTCATATATAATATCTATTTAATAAATATCATGGGAATTTTAAAACGAGTCTACTATCCAATGAATTTTCTTGAAATGATATATTCTTCTAATTATATCCTATTTCACAATTTTAATCCACTATATTTAAATTCCCCAGCAACCTATAACGTTTCGCGAACCGCCTAATTACTTGCTTTTCTTTTATATCATAGCGTAAATTTTCTCTATAGTCTGTCTATATTCATTTACTTTTTCAATAACTTTTTGATTCTTGCCAATTAAAAATATAGGTAAGGCTAATTGTTCACATCCCCCTATGACCATATTTATTTTAAAAAGTTCATTAATATTATAACGATAAAAATGAAACTCCTCACATAGCGAACACTTAACCTTAATTAATATTTCAGTACCTTTATGTAATTCAATGTTTAAAGAGGGAAATACAGTTTTCATGTTCTCTATTTCAAATATCGTCAGTTCGAAAATTTTATACTCACCATTAGGATTTTTCAAAGCCATAGCAATATTAGTATCAAATACCAATTACTTCACCTCCATATTTTATATTTCTTATGCGAAATTTTTTTTTACATAAGAAGTAATAATCACCACCTGCGGTGCTGAAATGTCGTTAAAACAATTCCATTTTTCTTCGCTATAGTGTTTAATACTAAATTCTATAAATTTCATTAAATTCCTGCTAAATTTAAATTGAAATTATTAGTACATTTTATATAAAAATCGTTATAATTTAAAATTGTTTAATATTTTGTTATGGAGTAAGAAAAATAAAGGGCTGCTTATGTTACTCACAGCCCTTTACCTATATTATTTATTATGTTCAAGCGAGGCCTTAATAAAAGCACTAAATAATACATGCGGTTTATTAGGTCTAGATTTAAGTTCCGGATGAAACTGAACTCCAACAAACCAAGGATGATCTTTAATTTCAACTATTTCTACTAATTTTTCATCAGGACTTGTTCCTGTAAGTAAAAGTCCTGCATCAATCATTTCTTTTCTATACTCATTATTAAATTCATATCTATGCCTATGTCTTTCATATATCACTTCATCTTTGTACGCTTCATAAGCATTAGAATCTTTTGCTAATTTACATGCATATAGTCCTAGTCTCATTGTACCTCCTTTTTCATCTAAATCTTTTTGGTCTGGCATTAAATCTATTACTGGATACTCCGTCTGTGCATTGATTTCCGAACTATTAGCGGTTTTGAGTTCTACCTCATTTCTTGCATATTCTATAACAGCGCATTGCATACCAAGGCATATCCCAAAGAATGGCACTTTATTCTCTCTAGCATATCTTGTTGCCTGTATTTTGCCTTCTATTCCTCTATCACCAAATCCTCCAGGCACCAATATACCGTCAACATCTCCCAATATTTCACTTGCATTCTCCGAAGTTACGTCGCTTGCATTTACCCATTTAATTTCTACATTGCAATCATTATAAAGACCTCCATGACTCAATGCCTCAACAACAGAAATATATGCGTCATGAAGTTCTACATATTTTCCTACTAAAGCTATTTTTACATTTCCAGATAAATTCTTTAATCTATCTACCATATTAATCCACGCACTATTATCTATTTCATGGCAAGTAAGTTTTAATTTTTTACACACCAGAATATCTAATCCTTCTTTGTGAAGCATAAGTGGTACTTCATATAAATTCTCAGCATCCAAGTTTTGAATTACGCAGTTCGCATCCAGATTACAGAACAGACCGATTTTAGCCTTCAAATCATCAGATATTTCCTTCTCAGAACGACATACTATGATGTCTGGCTGAATGCCTATACTTCTCAGTTCTTTTACAGAATGTTGAGTTGGCTTGGTTTTAAGTTCTCCAGCCTTCCTTAAATATGGCACTAATGTAACATGAATAAAGCAAACATTCTCTATTCCTACTTCATATTTCACCTGCCTTATAGCCTCTAAAAAGGGTAAAGACTCAATGTCTCCAACAGTTCCACCAATTTCAGTTATAACAACATCTACGTCTTTTTCTTTAGCTACTCGATAGACTCTTTCTTTTATCTCATTAGTTATATGTGGTATTACTTGTACTGTACCACCTAAATAGTCTCCTCTCCTCTCTTTTGATATGACTGACCAATATACTTTTCCTGTGGTTACATTACTACTCTTGCTTAAATTCTCATCAATAAATCTCTCATAATGTCCTAAATCTAAATCTGTTTCCGCACCATCATCCGTAACAAAAACTTCACCATGCTGATACGGGCTCATTGTGCCTGGGTCAACATTTAAATATGGGTCAAATTTTTGAATAGAAACCTTTAACCCTCTATTTTTTAAAAGCCTTCCTAATGAAGCCGCTGTTATTCCTTTCCCTAAAGATGACACTACTCCACCTGTGACAAATATGTACTTAGCACTCATAATTACTCCCCCTATGTTTTATTGCTCATTATAAGTTATTTACCTATTATAAAAAAACAACTTGACAAACGTTCTTTATAATTCTATAATAGGAATTACCCTATAAATTGAATAGTATAGTAAAATGGCATATTTATTATTAAAATAATAATAATATTTTAGCACACTTCTT
>DAVZGU010000348.1:0-3162 GCA_052274215.1 Clostridium sp.
TTTTAGTTGAGTAATTTTGACCTTTACCACTTTTACTTATATCTATTATATTTGTAATCTTAAAACTTTTTGTATCAATTAAATACAAATAAGATTTAATTCCATTGTTATCTTTCTTCATTGCAAAAGCATATAAAGTATTACCATACAAGTTAATACTGTCAATATAAATATCCTTTTGTGTTATTGTTTTTAGGTTTTCTGAATGCTTATCATACCAACTTATTATGGATTCATTATTTAAAGTGTTTGCGGTGTAGATTGATTTATCATTAACTGCAAAACTATTGATGCCAGGCTGTTTGATGTCATATGTTTTATATTTACTAGTTTCAATATTATATTCCATAATTACAGTTAAATTTTTCTGATTACCTATTCCTTTTGGAACAACATACATATTCTTATCATACATTCTTGGAAGGTCAAATGACGAACCCATGGACCCTAATTTAATTTCTTGTGTTTTAGTTTTTTTTAAATCTTTATTGTAAAAAGTTAAGTTGCTTTTATTATCTTGTTCAGTTGTTTCAATTACTCCTATGTTAAAGCTGTTATTAGAAATTATTTTTTCTCTAGATTGATTCTTATAGAATAACAGTAACAATAATATTAATGCTATTATTGAAATAAATGCTGCTTTCGCTTTACTCATAATCACAACTCTCCTTCATGAAATTATAAAATACTCCAACTTTTAAAGCTAGAGTATTCTATATAGAAATTTTATTTTTGGTATATGGTGTTTGTATTTGGTGTATTAACAAGCTCCATTGGGTGCACCGCTTGGAAATAGGCACTAGTATTCAAGTTAACACCATAATTATCTAGAAAAGATGCATAAACAAGTTGTGAACAATAAAATTCACTTCTTGTATATGGATTTAGGTAATTAAAATTATACGGTAAACCTACTTTGGTTTTGCACCAGTTTGCAGCAGCGGTGTCTTGATCCTCCGTTGTTGTATTTACTGTAACTCCATAACAGGTACCTTTGGTATTATTCCAATTGTTAGGCCCAATAACTACGCCTGAGGGAACAGATTCAATTACCTTGTCTGTATCCCATATAATAGCAGCATGTCCAGTTGGTATTAATCCTTTATAAGCATCTGCGGTTACTAAAATAACTCCAAATCTAGTAGGATATGATCCTACTAACGATTTACTAGTAAGTCTATTGGTTGAAAATTTAGATGCAGTTTTATCTTGCATTATTGGTTTGTTTTTTGCTTTTGCCCATTCTGAGTCAGTATAAGCTTGGCTATATTCACCTTGCTGATTAGCTTTTAATTCATTGTCATTCGTTTGCGTAGCAGCATAAGAAGTAGATGTTGTAAATAATGTCGTTAATAAAAAAGAAATACAAATTACCTTTGTAAATAAATTTTTGTTTTTCATTTTAGCCCCCCTGTTTTTTATAAATATTATTTACTCTTTACATCTTCTCATTTTAAATAAGTTAACTAAGGGTCTCGCCACATAGCCATCAATCTAATCCATATTGAATATTAGTAAATTTCAAGTGTATATTAGTATTCAAACAGTTATCTTACAGTACTGTAAGATAGTCTAATAAAACCAATAACTCAAAAAACAAAAACACCTGGATAAATTTCATATTCAACCAGATGTTTTTGTTTTTATTGAGGGAATTACATATAATATTAGCTAAACATGCCAATAATTTTACCAATTATGTCTATTATTCCAGGGATAAGTCCTAATATAAAATCCATATAATTCACCTCCTCTCTTTAACTAATGGTCAATACTCATTAAAACAATACCTAACTAAATACATTATTAATTTTATATAAAACTCACTTATCTTAATTACAAAATTAAATCTAAAAAGATGAGTGAGGTTATACCTTTGGGTAACTTGCTTTGTCAAAATCTTAACCCATAAAAAGATAAACCACAACCCAAATATCCTTAAACCTCTATTTTATGACATAAGCCGAAGAAAAATGTAAAATTATTCATTTTAGCAAGTCAATAATTTCACTTAAGAGCAAACATTATGTGTATTTCAATTCATTGTGTTCAAACAATATTGCAGTTAATGCTGCTCAAAATGAAGATGTAAATTGCTATATTAGGTTTGAGTCTTGAGATGTAAAACGCTTCTCTATCTTCTATGTTCAAAAAATCTTAAAAGTTGAAATACCCAATATCTCTTATTTTTCTCCCAAAAGTATTGTCGCTTTCTGGTACTTGAAAAGCAGTAGAATCAAGTATTCTTATTCATTTAAAATCAATCAAATTTAATGTAAAATATATATTGTTATTTTCCATGTATACCTGAAAGTTTCATATAAAATTCCCATTCTTCTTCTGAAATGTTACTTAAGTCAACGGATTTTGCACGCTTAACCTTTTTATCTATTTTCTCCCACATAACTTTCTTTATTGCATTAATTTGCTCATTGCAATTATTAGCTAGTAGTTCCTTTGAAAGAATTAATTCATTATTAAGCGGTGTAGTCAATAAATCTTCTGATGTTTCAATTATTGATTTTGCAGTAATATCCTCTTCTTTCAATATTACTGCACAGCCGTGATTTACAGCATATTGTGCATTTAGTTCCTGTTCACCTCGGCTACTTTTTCTAGAAAGTGGAACACAAATCATTCTTTTACCAAGTGAAACACCCTCAGCAATCGCATTTGAACCACATCTAATAATCACTATATCGGATATAGCATAAATCAGAGACATATCATCAACATATTCATATTGACGATATCTTGCATCTGCAGGTAAATTGTTATTAAGTTTTCCTTTTCCACAAATATGAATAATATTATACTTTTCAAGAAGTTCGGCTAAACACTCCCAAATCTTATTGTTAATTGCCGCCGAACCAAGGCTACCTCCTAAGACCAGAAGAGTTGGGTTGCAGTTTTTAAAGGCTTTATCCTCAATACATTCGCTTTGCACATTTAGTAATTCAGGACGTATTATCATGCCACAATAACCTCTTTTTTTACTAGGGACTTGGAATTTAGTATTAGGAAAAGTTACAAATACCTTTTTCGCAAATTTCATACAAATCTTATTGGCGAGTCCAATGGTAACATCGGTTTCCCTAATGACAGACGGAATATGTTGCACCCAGCTTGCTATAATAACAGGTACCGAAACAAATCCTCCGC
>DAVZGU010000349.1:0-3159 GCA_052274215.1 Clostridium sp.
TAGCTAAGTTATTTTATTTTTTTAACACCAATCTATATCACTATCATTATAATAAACTCTTAACCAGTCACCATTTATTAAATTAACTTTAATTTCTATATCTTTCCCAGGCTCATTGTATTCTTCAAAACCCATAATGCAATCTTTTGATTCTTTACTTTTTAGTTCTAAATAATCTTGAAATAATATTTCATGTTTATACATTTTTACTACCTTCCTTTAACCACTTGGCATTTAGTTTTGCCACCTGATAATCTTTTATATTTATTCTTGTCATTATATCCAGTTTTGTTTACATTAATCATTATACACCATACGACAATTTGCAACATAAAAATAAACTACCTTAGCCTTAGATAGTCATAAATATTTCTATAAAAAAGAAAAAAGTCTAACAATTACACTATGTTAATTTTCTCATTGATAAAAAACAGAGACTGCCAACATAGTTGTCAATCTCTGCACACTATACATTTTTTTGATATTTAGCTACATACTCGTAAGATAAGAAATACTCTCTCATATCTTTACCCACAATACCACAAATATTATTTAATAGCTGATCATCTTCCGCTGTTAATTCAGTACGGTAATGAAATATAAATGGATTACTATATCCACACTCATCAAATATTTTGCATATATCTGTTAAAGTAAAGAACTTATTATTGCCTCTATTTAGAATTAAATTTTCGCTGTACATAAAGTTTCCTCTTAATAACTCTTTTATAACTGAATGATGCATTAAGTTAGGAATAGTAGCAATTATATATCCACCGGGCTTTAAAAATTTTTTTATTTCATTTAGTAATGTCCAAGGGTCTTTACTTAGTTGAAGTCTATTGCCAAGAATTATATAATCAAAAAAATTTGCCTTGTCTTTTTTAAAGTTCATGCTATAATTCTCTTCAAAATCATCAGTTATTAACTCTAGAATTTTGCCACCTAGCCTTGCTAAATGCTCATTTGTCTCTATACCATATATATCAGCATTGGGATACATATATTTCAACTTAAGTAATGTAGCACCTAGCCCACAGTCAAACTCAAGAATATTTAATCCAGTTTCTTTTGGCTCATCTATACGCTGTATTATGTCAAATTTTAATGTGCTACCTACGTTAGAGTTAAACCCCCACTTATCCTCAATTTTTTTACGATTTGTCGTTAGGACATTGTTAAATTCAGTATAATCTTTATTAAAAGATGAACTTCCAAAATGGTGTATGAAGCTGTCATTACAAAGCATCATCTTATATCCTGATTCTATAATTCTCATGCATAAATCATCATCTTCAAAATTTCCAGGTGTAAATTGCTCATCCATAACGCCAATCTTATTAAGAACATCTCTCCTTATAAGCATGCAAAATGCCACAAGCCTTACTTTCCCCTCCCATTTCTGGGGGTTTGAAACATTATTAGCCTCAGCGAATGGAATCATATCTTTGACATCACTATAAGGCACACTTACAGACTGATAATTAGAACAATTATTAGTTATAGCTGAAGTTGCTCCAACTTTATCATCACTGTAAAGACATATTTTAAGATTATCAAGCCACCTTGGAGTAACTACAGTATCATTATTCAAAAACAAAATATCATTTTCTTTGCCTGATGCAGCTATTCCAATATTACATCCCTTTGGAAAACCTACATTTTCATCATTTAAAATAGACTTTATATCCTTCTGCTCTTTAAGCCATTCTCTTGTTCCATCAGTAGAATTATTATCTACAACAATTATTTCATAGGTATTCTCTTTAGTGTATTTCCTTATGCTATCAATGCAAATGTGATTATAAATAAGATTGTTGTAAGTTAAAATTATTATTGAAGTCTTCCTATTCTCAATCATTACTTTATCCCTTCCTCGAGCACTTAGTCACAGCAACTTATGCTTCAATTACATATTACGCTTAGTATTAAAAAGTGTACCTATCCTATTTATAAATGCATATCTAATGGCCTTAGAAATGATTTTCATAAACTTAGTTAGATTTTGCAATTTATTTTTAAATATGCTCCCTATTCTAACCCACAGCATATTATATACTGTAAATTTGTTTTAGGAGGCTTATATCTTATATGGTAACTATTAGTCTATGTATGATTGTAAAGAATGAGGAAGATGTTTTAGGTAGGTGTCTTGACTGTATTAAGGATATTGTTGACGAAATAATAATAGTTGACACTGGCTCCACAGATAACACACAAAAAATCGCACAAAAATATACAGATAATTTTTTTAATTTCCAGTGGGTTGATGATTTCTCTGCTGCTAGAAATTTTTCTTTTTCTAAAGCAAAAATGGATTATATTCTTTGGCTAGATGCTGATGATATCATTCTCGAAGAAGATATAAAAAAATTTAAACAACTTAAGCAAAGCTTAACTCTAGATGTAGATAATGTAATGATGATGTATAACGTAGGCTTTGATGAGAATGGAACGGTTACCTTATCATATTTTAGAGAACGCTTATCAAAAAGAATAAACAATGCACAATGGATGGAACCTGTTCATGAATGCCTAGTAATGGGAGGAAATATTATAAACGCTGATGTTTGCATAACACATAGAAAAGAACATGCAGCAGTACAAGGTAGAAATATATCCATTTATAAAAAATTGCTGTCAGATGGGAAACCTTTAACTCCAAGAGGACTCTTCTATTATTCCAGGGAATTACATCAAAATGGATTTTTTGAAGATGCGATAAAATATTTCAATGAATTTTTAGACACAGAAAATGGCTGGGTAGAGGATAATATAAGTGCCTGCTTTGATCTTTCTAAGTGTTATAACATTATAGGTGATAAAAAAGCCAAGCTAAAAATACTACTTAGAAGCTTTGAATATGATACTCCAAGAGCTGAAATATGCTGTGATATAGGAACTTACTATTTTGAAATTTTCGATTATAACAAGGCTATCTTTTGGTATAAGCTTGCATCAGAACTTAATAAGCCACTTAATAGCTGGGGCTTTATATCTCATGATTATTGGGGATATATACCCAATTTACAACTATGTGTTTGCTATGACAGGTTAGGAAATAGAGAAGAATCAATTAAATATAATAATAAAGCAGCTGAATTTAAACCTGATTCTACAGCGGTACTTTCAAATAGAGATTATTTTGAAAGAACTGCT
>DAVZGU010000350.1:0-3156 GCA_052274215.1 Clostridium sp.
TATAAACGGTTTGAAATTCTTACTGCAAAACTAATTGTTACATTACTTTATGGTCTTGTACTTTTAGTAACAACATTTTTGTTAAACTTTATATTGATGGGTATATACTTCGGCTTCAACGGCATGGGAACTAAGGAAATGATGTGGACGAGTACCAAAATAATATATATCCCGGCCGTACTAAAAACTATTATTGTTTACGGCCTTAATTTTCTTACTGTGCTTGTGTATGTAATATTAGCTTTTGCAATTTCAGTAATATCTCGTTCACGCTCAATTGCAACCGGATGTTCTTTATTCCTACTTTTGGCTGGGAGTTCTCTCGTGCAAATATTCTCATCCTATTTCAGCTGGGGTAAATATCTTCCTTTTGGATTATCTAATTTTACTAGCTTTATTATTAACGGATCATTCGTCGTTGGCACAACACTTGCATTTGCTATTGGCGTATCCGCTATATATTCTATAATATTCTGTTTCGCAGGTTATTTAGTCTTTGAGAAACGAGATATTTAATATAGTATGAATTTTATCCGGAAGTGTATTGAAATAAGAAGCGCAGAAATATTGAGATTGCATTTAGAAATTCTCATTTGCTGACAAATGTTTTTATGTGCAAAAAAAAGTATTTATTACGTATAATGCATTTGAATAAGCTTTTTAACTTCTTATTTTATTTTAAATTAAGATGCGTTAAGAAAAGCATATGTTTGAGCGACAGCGAGTTTATGTTTTTCAGCAGATTAATTTAAAATAAAGTTAGTAGTTTTTAGCGAAGTGAATGCATTAATCGTATTGCAATACGCGTAATATATACTTTTTTCTTTTTTATTTCGATATTATCTCTATACCATCCTCAGTTACAAGCATTGTATGCTCCCATTGTGCTGAAAGAGATCCATCAGCTGTAAGCGCTGTCCATCCATTATCTTCATCTATATATATTTTATGACTTCCGCCATTTATCATTGGTTCAATCGTAAATACCATTCCTGGTGCTAAAACCATACCTGTTCCTTTATTTCCAAAATGAAAAACAAATGGATCCTCATGCATATTTAGCCCAACTCCGTGTCCGCCAAAATCTCTAACTACTGAGTACCCATTACTTTCTGCATATTTTTGAATAGCTGCTCCTATATCACCTAAAAAGCCCCAAGGCTTTACTGATTCTATTCCCTTATTTAAACATTCCTTAGTTATTTCTACTATCTTCTTAGCTTCATTACTAACTTCTCCTATCATAAACATTCTTGATGCATCTGAATAATATCCATTAAGTATAGTAGTTGCATCGACATTTATAATATCACCATTTTTAAGTACTACATCTTTACTTGGTATTCCATGACACACTTCATCATTGATAGATGTGCAAATACTTTTTGGAAACCCATCATAATTAAGAGTAGCTGGAATTCCACCCTTGGATATTGTATATTCATGAGCTAGTTTATTAATTTCTTCTGTGGTCATTCCTTCTTTAATATTCTCACTAACTAAATCTAAAAGAGCATTATTAATTTTAGCACTTTTTCTTATTCCTTCAATTTGCTCTTTGCTCTTAATAAGATTTCTTGTTGGAACTATGCAGCCTTGTTTCTTCAATGTTTCTAGTTTTTTATCAAAGTCCAAATGGCAATTCTTATATTTTAGTCCACTTCCACACCAGCATTTATCATTTCTATTTAAGATCATATACACCCTCCTATATTAGTACTAATCTATTATTTAATAGTTCCACCGTCAATTACTCCCCACCTAAGATGTGGGGGCTTGTAACTCTACTACACATGGTACTAACGACTAGTATTATTTCTCCCATCTCAAACGTAGGTTACGATACGGTGATTGACATCACCGCAATATAGCAAGTTTACTCGCTACACTCTTTGGAGTTCAATATATTTTATACCTTTATTCCAAAGATTCATTGCACCAATTCTATCATCATTAGATTGATAGTTGCAATTTTTACACTTAAAGATATGATTTTTCTTGTCTCTATTAGCTTTTTCAATATGTTCACATTTAGGGCAAGTTTGACTTGTATATGCAGGATTAACTGCTATAACTAGCGAGTTATTCATTTTAGCTTTATATTCAAGTAGTTGTCTAAACTGATAGAAAGCCCAAGATACAGAAACATATCTATTATTGATATTTACTTTTTCAGTAGCAGTTCTAACGTTGGTTAAATCTTCAAGCACAAATAATGTATTTGCTCCGTACTTGTCAACGAGTGCCTTAGTGATAGAGTGATTTATGTCACTTATCCAACGGTTTTCTCTTGAACCAATAGATTTAATTCTACGTTTAGCAGATTTACTACCACGTTCCTGTAGGTCTTTTCTTAAAATTTTATAGTCACCTCTTTTAGCCTTTATGTGTCTACCATTGTAAAATGTAGTCTTACCATAGCTATCATAAGTAGTTGCTAAAAAGTTTATGCCGAGGTCTATGCCTACAATTTTATTAATTTCAAAAGGAGTTGTTTGAGGGTAATCTTTAGTCATTGGAATATGCAGAAAATATTTATTAAACTTATATACCAATTTAGCAGTACCAAAACTATAATTATCATCAAAATAATTCTCCATACCTTTAGTTTGATAAGGCATTTTAAGTCTACCTTGCAGACTATTGATAGAGAATACATATTTATTTAAAGAGTAATCCCTATTCCAAACAAGGTCATATTCTAACTTTTTAAACTGTAGTAAATTAAAATTATGTCCATTGGATTTATTGGTTTTGTATTTAGCAATAACAGTTTTCATACAACTTTGAGTCATTTGAGATTTCAAACCATATGTTTCTCTTAGATAATAATAAGTATCAGTATTAATTTTACTTTGATTAAGACAATTATTATCAAAGACATATTTAGAAATATAATTTAATGCTTTTTTTATTTGAAACATAGTAGAATTTAAAATTTCTATCTGCTCATCCGTTGGATATATTTGAATTTTAGATGTTATAGTAATATCTATAATATCAACTCCTTTCACTAATTAAATAAATTATATCATTTTAGTGAATATATTGAAATAAGAAAGTGAGGTGTAAAAGTGGCAAGTAAGTGTTTCCTAACGGCAAATGGCAATTCCTCCCCCACTTTAGAAGTGAGAGTATACTTGCCACAAGAGGATG
>DAVZGU010000351.1:0-3145 GCA_052274215.1 Clostridium sp.
TGGCTACAGCCTTTTTAATAGGTTTTTCAGTAAACTCTTTGTGAAAATTTATATCTCGTGGAATTTTTGTAAATGTAGGTTCATTATAGTTTTTGCGACTCTTTATATAGTTTTTAACTTTTCGTAATTTTGCATAGTAATTCTCACCATTTTTAACCATAACTGGTCCACCGATGCAACTTCCCTTACATGCGCTAGCCTCAATTAATACATCTTTTAAATCACCATTCTTAATACTATTAAATGCTTCTATGCACTCTTCCATACCACTTACAGTAATAACATTAAGTGGACTTTTCTGTAGTGCATTCCCCATTGCCTCAATAATACCTCCCTCTATAGTAAACCCTTGACCTTTACTATATGGATTAACATTTAAATTTTCTTCTATCTTAGGTATTTCTATACCAGATCCAGCTATCCAAGAATTTAATTCATCAAAAGTTAATTCCGCATCGATTATATTATATTTTGAATAAGAATCGAACTCAGATTTTTTTGCGAGACATGGGCCTATAAATACGACAAAGCTGTCTTTTCCAAATTTACTTTTTAATACTTTACCATGAGCCATCATTGGAGATACTGTAGGAATCAAGTATTTAATTAGTCCTCCAAAATATTTTTCTACCAAATAGTTAGATGACGGACATGCTGTGGTTATATAAACATCTTGCTTGTTATCCGCAATATACTCATTATATAATTCAGCCACTATTTCTGCCCCTACTGCGGTTTCTTCTATTATACTAAATCCTAAGCTCTTTAAAGCTGACACCACGATGCCTTGCTGAGCATCAAAAAAACCAGCAAATGAGGGTGCTAAACTTGCTATAACTCTTTTACCAGAATCTATAGCTTTTTTAACAGTATCCAAATCACTTTTAATTTTTCTAGCGTTTTGTGGACATACGGTAAGGCAATGTCCACACTCTATACATCTTTCCTCGTCTATTGCAGCTTGTTGATTTTCAAATTTTACTGCCTTCACAGGACATGAACGAAGACATTTATAACAATTTTTACAATCCGCTTTAGAAAAATTTATATTACTCATCTTTTATACCTCTCATGATAGTTTCATGAAAGAACGAATCTACATTATTCTCATTTAACGAGAAGAACCCTTCATCATCCACAGTTACAGAGACTCCTTCTGTGCATCTACCAATACAAAATGCACCTTTGAGTTCAACCATATCTGAAACCCCATTTTCTTGGATTAACTTTTGTAACCCCTCTATTACTTTATAAGATCCTTTTAAATGACAGGCACTACCTACACAAACACTAATAGTAATCATTATTATCATCCCTTCAAGTTAAGTTACCCCTATATTAATTTTATATAATACTTTTCAAAAACTATCTTTAGAAAGAATCTTCTTCAAACGCACTAAGTACTCTATCCAATATACCATTTATATGTGCTATAGCTATACCAAAATTGGTAATAGGTAGTTCCTCTATATTAGCCTTCTTAATCCTTGACATGAATTGCTGTCTATTAACCATACAGGCTCCACAATGAACTATTAGCTTATATCCACTTAAATCATCTGGAAAACTGCTGCCGGCGCAAATCGTTATATCTAGCTTTCCACCTACTTTTTCCCCAAGCCATATAGGAAGCTTTTCTCGCCCTATATCTCCAACAAGTGGATGATGGGTGCAAGCTTCTGCTATAAGTACCTTATCTCCTGGTTGCAATGTATCTATAGCTTTTGCCCCTTTAACTAAGGTGCGTAAATCTCCTTTATACCTAGCCATAAGTATAGAAAAGGAAGTAAGTGGTACATCTTTTGGCACTATAGAATTGACTTTTTTAAATACCTGCGAATCCGTAATCACTAAATCTGGTTTGTCCTTTAGCGCGGCTAAAATGTCCTCTAGTTCACTATCCTTTACCACTAGTGCCATAACATCATTATCAAGCAGATCTCTTATTACTTGAACCTGTGGTAGTATTAATCTCCCTTTTGGTGCTTGGATATCTTGTGGTGCTACAACTATTACTCTTGCCTTCGGTTTTACTATGTCACCAACAATTGTGCTTTTTTCAAAATCCTCTGGCGCATTAGCCATAATTACCCTTTTTAACCCATCAATATTGACTTTATCTTTAGCGCTAACCTTAATAAAAGTTAGATCTATTACCTTTTGAATATCCCTTAGTGATACTTCATTTTTGTCTATCTTATTGATGACTCCAATTACAGGTATTTTTCTTTTTTTTAAATCTTCATACCACGTTTTCTCAAATAATAAATCTTCCTCATCACCGTCAATAACCAAAAGTGCTAAATCAGTTTTGTCCATAACTTCTTTAGTTTTCTTTATTCTAAGTTCTCCGATTACGCCCTCGTCATCAAACCCCGCAGTATCTATAATAACAACAGGGCCTATTGGAAGTAGCTCCATTGTCTTATAAACTGGGTCTGTTGTGGTTCCTGCTAAATCAGATACTAAGGCAATATCCTGCGACGTAATTGCATTAATCAAACTTGATTTTCCTACATTTCTTTTTCCAAATATAGCTATATGAAGCCTATTAGCATTCGGCGTTTGTTGCATAATATATCCTCCTCTTATCTTTTATGTTCAAATTTATAATTTTAAAATTTTATCAATTTATTTTTCCATACAATCAGAAGATTCCAACTTTATCAAACAACATAATTATACAAAATTTCGGTATTGAATGTCAATGATTCATCGGATATGTTTTGGGTATACTAATTACAACAAAATTAAAGGTGAGTGATAATATGAATCTTAGAAAAAAAAGTATTTTCCTTGTTTTTGCTACCACTATTATTTGCTTATTATTAGCTATCAGTCCACATATAAACAATACACAAAAACACAGCCAGGCATTTGTGCCACGTAGCACGTCATTAACAGATGCTGGCGATATTGAACCCTCAAAATTCGTTTATTTAACTTTTGATGATGGTCCTACATACGTTGTTACCGATGCTTTATTAGATGTATTAAAAAAACAAAATGTAAAAGCTACTTTTTTTATAGTAGGAAAAGAAATCGAAGGAAAGGAATCAATTCTTAAGAGAATATATAATGAAGGTCATGGTATAGGTCTTCACACATACAGTCATAATTTTAAAAAAATATATAGAAGTACAGA
>DAVZGU010000352.1:0-3144 GCA_052274215.1 Clostridium sp.
ATGCTGTTATACCTTTACTTCTATCCATTCTCATATCAAGATTCGCATCCCTCATGTAGCTAAAACCACGTTCTGCATTATCTAATTGATATGACGATACCCCTAAATCCATAAAAATCCCATCTACTTTTTCTATCTTAAGTTTGTCAAGTATTGCTTCAATGTTATAAAAATTATCATGTACATATGTAACATTGTTATATTCTTTAATTTTTTCCTTAGCAGCTTTTAATGCGTCTTCATCTTGGTCAATTCCGATTAACCGTCCTTTAGGTGATAGTCTTTTTAAGATTTCTAGGGAATGCCCTGCACCTCCTAATGTACAATCAACATAAATTCCATCCTCTTTAATATCTAGTGCTTCAATACACTCATTTAACAAAACTGATACATGTTTAAATTCCATTTTTAATCTCCTTTTATATGCCTAATTCATTCATTTTTTCTGCTATTTCATCAAAATCCATATCTGATTCATTATATTTATCCCATTTATCCTTAGACCATATTTCTATTCTAGTTGATACTCCTATGCTTACTATTTCCTTTTGAAGGCCTGCATATTCGCATAAATTTTGTGGTATTAAAGCTCTGCCTTGCTTATCTACTGTTATTTCATTAGCGCCTGAGAAGAAAAACCGTACAAATGCCCTGGCATCTTTACTCGTCAATGGAAGTTTCTTTAATTTTTCCTCCATTATATTCCACTCAACCATTGTATATATGTATAAGCATCCATCTAGGCCCTTAGTCAATATAAATTCACTGCCTAATCCCTCTCGAAATTTGGTGGGAATAATCATTCTGTTTTTACTATCAATGGCATGTTGATATTCACCAATAAACATTTTATCCCCCACCCTTATGAACTTACTCCACTTTGAACCACTTTAAACCATTTTAAACCACTAACAAGTATAATTCTATAGAAAAACGAAAATTCCTTCTTGTTTTATTGTTTTATTTTTATTTTTTAAAAACAATTAAACTTTTTTATGATTTTATTTCAATTTATTAACTAAAAATACATAATTATCATATGACGGATATCAAATTAAGCAATTGTCCTAATTTACTTTCTTGAAATGCATTAAGATGTAGGGTATAATTTATAAGAAATTAATAATCTTAAACGCACGAAAGGAATGTACATATATATGAAGCTAGGAATTGTAGGTTTACCAAATGTAGGAAAAAGCACATTGTTTAATGCAATAACAAAGGCAGGTGCAGAATCTGCTAACTACCCATTTTGTACTATAGAACCAAATATAGGTGTTGTAAGTGTGCCTGACAAAAGATTGGATGTACTACAAACTATTTATAATAGTAAAAAAATACTTCGTACTGCAATTGAATTTTATGATATAGCAGGCCTTGTAAAAGGGGCAAGCAAAGGAGAAGGTTTAGGTAATAAATTTTTATCTCATATCAGAGAAGTAGAGTCTATTGTTCATGTTGTAAGATGTTTTAATGACGACAACATCATACATGTAGATGGCAATATCGATCCTACACGTGATATAGATACTATTAATTTAGAACTTATCTTTTCTGATCTTGACGTATTAGAAAGAAGAATGGAAAAGTCAGTAAAACTTGTTCGTTCTGGTGACAAAACAGCCAAAATGGAATATGCACTTATGGAAAGAATAAAGGAACACCTTGAAGCAAATCTTCCAGTAAGAACATTAGAGTTTAACGAAGAAGAAGCCGCTTTTGTAAGTATTCTTTTCTTAATTACTGCAAAACCAGTATTATACGCTGCAAATATAAGCGAAGATGATTTAATGTCTGGTAACACAGAAAATGATATGGTAAAAAAAGTTAAAGAATTTGCTGCAAATGAGAATTCAGAAGTAATTGTAGTTTGCGCCAGACTTGAAGAAGAATTATCCACTTTGGATGATGATGAAAAAATGGAACTTCTAAAGGAATATGGTCTTACTGAAACAGGCCTTGATAAACTTATCCACTCAAGTTATAAACTACTCGGTTTAATGAGCTTTTTAACTGCAGGACCTCAAGAAATAAGAGCATGGACTATAAACATTGGAACTAAAGCCCCTGCTGCCGCTGGAAAAATCCATTCGGATATAGAAAGAGGTTTTATAAGAGCAGAAATAGTTTCCTTTGATAAATTAGTTGAATGTGGCTCTGAAGCAGCTGCTAAGGAAAAAGGACTCTATAGACTTGAAGGAAAAGAGTATATTATGCAAGATGGTGATGTAGTTAACTTCAGATTTAACGTGTAACAAAGCAAGCAGGACAATTTAGTCCTGCTTTTTTTAATATCTATCATTAAATAATAACCTGGTTAGCCGTCCATCATTTTTTGCTATATTTTTTTAATTCTTTGTTAATAGCTATCATTACAGCATCAAAGCTAATATCAGTATTTCCCATTAGCACTTCAATTGCATCCTCTATAGATGTCATCGTATATATATGAAAGTTTCCATTTTTAATTTCTCTTTCAACTTCTTCATTTAAAACCAAGTCTACTGCATTTGACAAAGGTATAATTACACCCTTATCCTTTATTGTGTCAATTGCTTTGCATGCTGCAAAGAAACCTTCTATTTTATCGTTTACTCCTCCTATAGGTTGAACCTCACCAAATTGATTTACCGAACCAGTGATTGCAATGCTCTGTTTTAAAGGTATTTTACTTAGCGCTGAGAGCATACACATTATTTCTGCAACCGACGCACTATCACCGTCTATTTTTCCATAAATTTGTTCAAAGCTTAAGTGAAAATCTACTGGTAGTTTAGTAAATCCACCATTAATAGTGCTTATATATCCCTTTAAAATATTAATAGATTTACTATGGATACTTCCACTTAGATTGCTCTCCTTTTGAACATCTATAATATTACCTTCTCCCTTATAGCAGCAACAGGTAATCTTTATTGGCTTACCAAAACTAAAATATCCTGTATCCATTACCGATAATCCATTCACTTGTCCAATTCTACTATTTATAACATCAATAAGCATCTTTTTTTCAGTATAATTTTCTAAAATTTCCTTTTCCATGATGTCTTTTTTATAGCCTACCTCAATTATATCTCCTTCACTAATCTCTTTTTTATTTTCTTCTTTAACCTTATTGTTAGCTAAGATTAATAGCTTATTTAT
>DAVZGU010000353.1:0-3140 GCA_052274215.1 Clostridium sp.
TGAGTTGTACATATGTTTTCATAGTACTCTCTACTAGTTTCTAAGTTATGATGATACATTGTTATTCCCGCCTCTCTTAACCTGCGCAGCTGCTCATATCCGAGTATCCCAAGAGAAGCGCACAAATCAATTTTTATTTCCTTATTTAGCTCCTTATATATATCTAATATCTTTTCAAAATCACTTGCAGTAGGCCCTCTTCCACTTGTCACTAAAGAAAATCTATTTACTCCTTCCTTTTTATTTTCCCTTGCCAGTTTTAAAGCATCTTCCTTTGAAACTAATTCATACACTTCTACATTGGTTTTATAATAAGCAGATTGAGCACAAAATTTACAGTCCTCAGTGCAGCTTCCTGATTTTGCATTCATTATGCTACAAAGATCTACTTCCTTTCCACAAAAAAACTCTCGCACTTTATTAGCACTATTACATAACTCTGCTATATCCTCTTTTCCTTCAATGTCCCCTAATTTCATTCCCTCATCATAGGTTATAGCTTGTCCTTCTAAAATTTTTTTTTCTATACTCTTAATAAACTCTCTCATGTCGTACTCCTCTCTTGTCATTTTTTAAGCAATATATCCACTTTTTCTTAATACAGGTAATAGTTTTATTGAAATATAGGCTACAAATACTGTTAGTACCAAATCTCCAGCTATACAAAGCACAAAGCCATAAAAAAATGCAAAATAAAAAGAAATATTTTTTCCAAGGTATAAATTAAAACTAATATATAAGTATATAACTCCAAATAAATATATAAAAAACAATCCCAAAAGCAGCGTAAGTATTGTCTTAAAAAAAGTTAATTCCACAACCTTCTCTCTTATTTTGCCTATGACATAAGATGCTACTATGAAGCCAATAAGATATCCAAAAGTGGGTTTAAATATATAACTTATACCACCACCTTCAGTAAATACGGGTACGCCACAAAGGCCAATAGCCACATAAACTATTTGTGACAATGCGCCTAATCTTGAACCTAAAATTAATCCTGCTAATGCACAAAACAGATATTGAAGGGTAAAAGGAACATATGGTATTGGCACCTTAATAAAAGCTCCAATTGCTGTTAATGCGGCAAACATAGATACTAAAATTAAGTTTCTAGTGTTTTTCATAAATACTCCTCCTTAGGTATGGTCGATATATACTATATAATAAAGCAATAGCTTTCAATTGTAAACCTAAAATATTTTTTAGTTTACAATCTAATCATAAAGTAAATGGACAAGTAATAGAACCTAAAAAAAAACAGCCAAATGGCTGTTTTTCTTAGACTTCTTATTAAATTGAAAATATCGCCCCTTATTTAAGACTTTCGATAGCCTTTTTAGCCCACTTAGAGTCTTTATATATTGCTCTAGCTACACCAATAAGATCAGCTTTACCTTCAGAAAGTAGTTTCTCAGCTGCATTAACCTCAGTAATTCCACCAGTTAGTATGACTGGAATGGATACAACTTCCCTTATAGCTTCTGTTAACGGTGAAAAATATCCTTGACTAGTATTACCTGGAACAGTATATCCACAAAATCCCCCAGAAACATCTAGAACATCCACTCCTGCACTTTCAAATTCTAAGCCTGCAATTTTACTATCTTCAATTGTAATTCCACCTTCCATATAATCAGAAGCACCCAACCTAAGTAGAATGGGAAAATCATTACCAACAGCATCACGTACCGCTTTAATAATTTCTAAATGAATTTTAATTCTCCCTTGTAAATCTCCACCATATTCGTCGGTTCTTTTGTTAGTAAGTGGAGAAAAAAATTGATTTAGAAGGTATCCATGGGCAGAATGAATCTCTACACCATCAAATCCAGCTTCTTTTGTACGCAGCGCAGCATCCACAAATTCACCAATTATAATTTTAATTTCACTCTTACTAAGTTCTTTTGGAATATTACCTTTACGGGGATTAGCTATAGCTGAAGGTCCAACTACCTCATATCCTGTAACCTCTTTACTTGCTGCACTTCCAGCATGATTAATTTGCATTACTGCTTTAGAGCAGTTTTTATGAATAATATTTGAAAGTACTTTTAGTTCTTTCACAATACTATCATCTGCCACAGAAAGTTGCCTTTCACTAGCCTTTCCTTGCATCGTAATAAAGCTATGTTCTATAATAATTAATGAAATATACCCACCCTGGGATTTTTCATCATAATAATCTAATATCTCTTTACTGACACTACCATCCTGCTTTGATTTCGAGGTAGCCATGGGTGGCATAACCAATCTATTTTTAAACTTTAACTTACACTGATCTAATGTTCTAAGTAAATATGACATTTTGTAACCTCCTAATAATAATTAATGATTTTTTTGCAATTTTTATTGGTACAATAAATCCTTATTTAACTATTTTATCATATATAATTTATCCTCATAAGGCATAAATGCAATATTACTATAATAAGTAAAAATAATAAAAAGCACCTACCGAAGTAAATGCTTTATATTGTTATTTTTTAGGTTTTCTTGCTTTGACTTTTTCCACTACTGTTGTAATCCCTGCAATACCTTTTTCAACTATCTTCTTCTTTTTTTTCGTCTTATTTGGATTTTTATCTCCCATTTAGTTTCACCCCTTATTTTACATCCATTTTTAGGAACAAATACATTTTATGGATATATTTGTATTGCATATCTATTAAAAAAGCCACCTCCATGAAAAGCGACTTTTAATAGTTATATTAACTTATATTTTTTAGCACTCTTTAGCAATGAGTGCCAATTCATCTACCATATCACACAATTAGCACTATGTCTAGCTTAACTGTCAATTATTCTTGGCTTTAGCCAAACTAATTGGAATAATCAAAATCATATCCTTAGAATAATAATAGCCAAATTTTATTTGTATACATTAATCATGTAGAAGTCATTATAAAATCCTTATAATGTTTAAATATAGTAAAATTATATATTTTTTTCCATTCTTTTTTTTATTAATCCATGTATTCCATATTTGCTATAGTTCATATCCAATTGTAAAAATCATACACACTAATAAAAATGCTCCCCTTAAGGTATACAGATTTTTGTTTTTTAATCTGTATAGTTTAATGGGAGCATAGTATTAAATTTTTTCTATTACAATTTGATCATCTTTTGCATCTACA
>DAVZGU010000354.1:0-3130 GCA_052274215.1 Clostridium sp.
AAAACTTAATATAGACTTATTTTTTTATGTAAATAGAAATTTTTATACAACTAAACATTATTATCTTATGTCTATTTTTAGAAATTTAATTATGAATTCACTAGATGCACTAAGCACTACAATTGATAATGCTTCTATTTCTTTTATAGAAAAGTCTACAGAGGAAAAATTTATTTTTATAATAAGTGATACTGGTTGTGGAATAAAAGAATCTGATTTAATGTACATATTCTCTTCAGGATTTTCAACTAAAATCAATTATAATACAGGTGAAATAAATCGTGGTCTTGGTTTAAGTATTGTTGAAAATATTGTTGAAGAAGATTTAAAAGGTACTATTAAAGTGAATTCTATAGAAAACAGTGGAACTACTTTTTATATAACCATTAATAAATCAGAATTGGAGGATCTATAATGAATATATTTATAATTGAAGATGATATTAATATTGTGAAAATTCTCGAAAAAATAATATGTGATAGAGATTTAGGTAAAGTTTTAGGTTATTCTCTAAAAGGGTGAGAAGGCTTAGCGGAGATTCAGTATTTGAATCCAGATATAGTTTTAGTGGATTTTTTTATACCTGGCATTGATGGATTATCACTAGTAAAGAATGCAAAAGCTATGCATCCTGAAATGCAATTTATAATGATTTCTCAGGTATCAGCTAAAAATATGATTGAAAAAGCTTATAAAAGTGGCGTAGAATTTTATATACAAAAACCAATAAATGCAGTTGAAATTGAAACTATTATAAAAAAAGTATCTGAAAGTTTAGAGGTTAACCGAACTTTAAATAAAATTCAGAAACTTTTTAATAAAGATACTAACGCTCTAGATGATAATGCTTTAAAAGCGGAACATGAATTGCAAACAATAAAAAATATAATGTTGAGAATAGGTATAATAGGTGAAGCTGGTAGTAAGGATTTAATTGATGTTACTCTATTCTTAAGAAAAAACAACGAGAATATGGTGGATTATACCTTGAATCAATTATGTAACAAATTCACTGATAGCCCAAAATCAATGGAACAAAGAATTAGAAGAACAATTTCCATAGGTATGAGAAATATTGCTAATCTAGGAATAGAAGATTACATGAATGATGTTTTTGTAGAATACTCAACTGGACTTTTTAATTTCGAACAAGTAAAAAAAGAAATGGACTATATTAGAAAAAAGAGCTCCAATAGAGGCAAAGTAACCATAAGAAAGTTTATTGATGGACTGATATCCTACTGTGAAAAATAATTTTCAGAATTTTTCGACTTGCATTTTGAAGTTTTGTGAAGCGTTTTGAAACTTCACAAGTATAATAAATGATAGTATTTCAAAATGAAAAGGGGGATAAATTATGTTTGTATTGATTAAAGGTATAGGATTATTACTTTTTACATTGTTCTTGTTTTCACTTTTTAGTTTAAAAATGCCTAAAGGTCAAAAAGCTATGTCAGGCCTGGCAAATGCTGCTGTAGCAACATTTTTAGTGGAAGCGATACATAAATATATAAGCGGAAATTTATTAAATATTAAATTTTTGGGTGAAGTAGGTGTTTCCTCAGGAAGTATGGGTGGCGTCGCTGCTGTAATATTAGTTAGTATAAATATGGGGTTGAATCCTATATATGCTGTAACAGCTGGTGCTGCAGTATTTGGGTATGGTATTCTTCCAGGCTTTGTAGCTGGATATATAATTGCATTTATCGGTCCAATTTTAGAGAAAAAGCTACCCAAAGGACTAGATATAATAGTTGGTGCAATTTTGATTGCACCACTTGCTAGGTGTATCGCTTTAGTGGTAGATCCAATAGTAAATTCAACTTTACTTAGCATTGGAAGTATGATAACTGTCGCTGCTAATCAATCCCCTTATATTATGGGGTTCTTATTAGGCGGAATTATGAAAATGATATGTACATCGCCTTTAAGTGCTATGGCATTAACAGCAATGCTTGGGTTACAAGGTCTTGCAATGGGGATAGCATCTATTGCCTGTGTTGGTGGGGCTTTTTCAGATGGTATAGTATTCAAAAGACTTAAACTTGGTGATAAAAGCAACATAATAGGTGTGATGCTTGAACCGCTAACGCAGGCTGATATAGTAACTTCAAATGCACCTCCTATATTTTTTTCAAACTTCATAGGAGGTGCACTAGCTGGTTTAAGTGCTGCTTATTTTAAAATAATAAATAATGCTCCAGGTACAGCTGCACCTATTCCTGGATTATTAGCACCATTTGGTTTCAACGAACCTAAATCAGTTATTTTTGCTATATTATTTGCCATATGTGGTGGAATTATTGGTGGACTCTTTGGTTCTACTGTAGTTCTTAATATTAGAAAGAAAAGAAATAAAAAAGTAGAAAAAGAAGATGCTGTAGCATAAAATAGAAAAATCAGGGACAGCTAATAATTTTATAAATTATTAGCTGTCCCTGATTTTGGTTTATTATTCATTAATAGCATATGATGCATTTACAAAATAATTAATCTAGTATTTGTACGTTTAAGTATTTAACGCCCCAGTTGTTAACTTCTTCAGGGGTGTTGAAAAATACATCTATAAAGTTGCCTTTTATTGCAGAACCAGTATCCGCAGCAATTGCATTGCCATAACCTTCAACATATAATTTTGTTCCTAAAGGAATGACATTAGGGTCTACAGCTATTGTACTATAGCCATTTGGATTTCGCTCAGTCTTTCTTCCAGAGGCAGTATAAGTATTACCTGGAGAATCTGTCGAATAAGCAGTGGCCTTTACACTAAAAGACCTACCAGAAGGTGCAGTAGATTGTAGATTAGCAGATCTTGAAGGGGCTGAAACATTTTGAGGATTTACAGAACTTTTTAAAGATTCTCCTCTTGAAGGGCTTATGGGTGACAAAGTTCCCTGAGCTATAATTTTATTCTGAGGCTCTTTAACTACAGCTTCTTTAACAACTTTTCTAGTTACTTCTTTCCCATTCTCATAAGTAACATTTAAAGTAATACTTTTTTCGCCTTTTACTCCATTTTGTGAAACTTTGCTTTTGGATTTTAATATATCATCATCTTTTTTGATAACCGTTTTAAAATCAATAGGCGTTTTTTGCTTAATTGTTTTTGTTTTAACCCTAGTTATTGTAA
>DAVZGU010000355.1:0-3118 GCA_052274215.1 Clostridium sp.
TGGGAACATAAATATTCTTCTGAAGTCGTTAATATTGCAGCACCGCAGGTGATGATCTAAGTGCAGAATTTTTATTTATCATAGGGTCAAATAAGTAGAATAGCAGTTATTAGGGTAGAAACATAAGGAGGAAAAATTATGGGTGAGAGATATGATATAGCTATAATTGGAACAGGTCCAGCGGGTCTTGAAGCAGCTATTAGTGCTAAAATCAGAAATAAAAACATAATAATTTTTGGAAGTAAAGAATTAAGTCCAAAACTAGTAAAAGCAGCAAAAGTAAACAATTTTTTAGGGTTCTATAACGTTTCAGGAAAGGAACTTAAGAATCAATTTGCAGCACATGTTGCATCCATGGGGATAGGCATTGTAAATGAGAGAATAAATAATGTTTATGCTATGGGGGATTATTTTGCTTTGATGGTAAATGAAAAAATATATGAGGCTAAATCAATAATTTTAGCTACGGGGATAGAATACACGAAAGCATTAAAAGGAGAAGAAGAGTTTTTAGGAAAAGGAGTAGGATACTGTGCTACTTGCGATGCTCCATTATATAAAGGGAAAACAGTTGTTATAGTCGGATATAATAAAGAAAGCGAAGAAGAAACTAATTATGTAAGTGAATTGAGTGGAAAAACATATTATATCCCTATGTACAAAGGGGAATACAATTTAAATTCTAATGTGGAGATAATAAAAGATAAGCCTTTAGAAATAGTTGGTGAAGATGTGGTAACTAAGGTTATTTTAGGGAAGGGCGAAATAACTACAGATGGAATTTTCATGCTAAGAGATAGTGTGTCTCCTAGTCAATTGGTCCCAGGTCTTGAAATAGAGGAAGGACATATTAAAGTTGATAGAAATATGAAAACCAATATAGAAGGATGTTTTGCAGCAGGCGACTGCATAGGAAAGCCATATCAGTATATTAAGGCTGCAGGTGAAGGATTAGTAGCAGCATTAGGTGCAGTTTCTTATTTGGATAAGGAACATAAAAATAAATAAGGTAGATGCTGACTATTTATTTTTATGTTATTAACAATAAAATTAGGTAGCTAACTGTAGTTAGAACTAGCTGTAGCTAGAGTTAACTAAAGTGAGCTACCGGGCTGTAGTTTATAACTACAGTTTTTTTATTTAACTACAAAGAAAACATGATTTCCTATAGTCTTTACATTGGCTTTTTTTATACCTATCATCCACTGAGAAGTAGATATTTCAGGGTTATAAAAGAAAACAGCGTTATATGTAGGATCTTTACCTTTTAACGCATCTAACACAGCAGTGTAACAAGCAGAATCGGGAATAACATTCGCTTTGCCATTGTGAATTACTTTTCCATCTTTAACACAAGAAAAGGCGTTTTTCTGATTTATAACACCAGAAATAGATTTTGGAAAATGACCATCACGAGCACGATTTAGTATAACGGATGCTACTGCGAGTTTGCCACTAGCAGGTTCACCACAACTCTCTGCGTATACAACTTGCGACATTAAATAAATGTCATTATCAGTAATGTGAATTGAACTATTTGACTGTTTAAATACTGCGACTGCTTCTATTTGATCATTATATAAATCTTTAATTTCTGAACCAAATGAATATAAATTTTCACCATTTACTCTTAAACTAGGCATTACTAATAGGAACGTTAGCATACAAGATAAAAAAGCAAATTTTTTCATAGTATCTCTCCTTTTGCCTACGGAGTTAGCTGACGGGTTCGGGAAAGGTTTAACCTACACAATAAGTGATTCACCCCAAATGCTTGGTTCCTCCGCGTTTTTTACTTCGGCTAATAATAGTGTGACCAAGAGCACGAAAATAATACATTGAATTTTTATATTATAACGAAAAGTAATGAAGTTATAATAATATATACGTATTTATTTATTATTCTTTAGCTGAGTATAGACTTTAATAAAATCATTATAAGAACGCTCTACTTTACTAAATAGCACATTAGAAGAATTGTATAGAGCATCTAATGCGGATGTGTCTACTGGTGCACTTAAAGTTTGAACTTTCTCACTTGTTAGCGCAAGTTTAAAATCTCTTAAATAGCTTTCCTGGTTATCTAATAAAATTTTGAAAGATTCATAACTAGTAATAGCCGCGGGAGGCACAGATAAACTTTTAAATGTAGTTTGCATTTCGCTTAATTTTGTAAAATCACTATCTACTAGTGACAAAAGGTCATCATATGATATCTCTTTTTTTCTCGCTTTTATTACATTTGAGTAAAAATCAGTTTTAGCATCTAAAAAATCCACGGATAAGCTATCAGTTTTATTGATAAATTCTTGAGCTTGTTCCGATTTAATATCTGTTTCTTTCCTTACCATTACGGCGCTATAACTGTAATTAAGCACATTATCAATGAAGACTAAAGATGTGCTTGGCAGTGTTATTTCAATATTACGAATATCTACTAGGGAGTAAAAATTCATGCAATCATTTCTAAAGGTTTTAAGATCCTCCACGGATTTTTCTACATCTCGACCAGAGGGATTATTTAAAATTGCTAGTGTTTGTCTGTATATTAACAGGTTTTTGTCTAAGCCTGATTTTAAATTTTCGTGGTCTTTTTTATATTTCGAGGTAGGTTCTGAATTTGATAAATTATCACGGAGCTTAGCTAAATCATTAATAATACTAGGTAATTGTTCTTTGGCATAACCAACATCTATTGTTTGACCACTATTAAACTGTCCTGTATTGTTATTAACCGTGTTAATAACATTGATATTAGTTATTAATGTGGTTTTATAGGAATCATATACCTTATTTATAGATTTGTAATAGATGGTTAAAGAAATACCTATGGAGATCATGATAATAGATAGAAAAAGTATGATTTTAAATGTTTTTCTTTTATTATCAGTATCTATAATATCTACATTTTCTTTTTGTTCATTCAAAAAAACTCACTCCCTTATTATTTGTCTTGTATTCATATATTAATATAATACATATATTATTCTAGTTTAATTATAGAATTATACTCTTAGAATCTAAAAGTAGTATATATTGAATAGAATTACTTTGAAATGTAAGCTTAATTGTTATAATAAAATTAACTTATAATATGTACTAATAAATCAAAGCATGG
>DAVZGU010000356.1:0-3113 GCA_052274215.1 Clostridium sp.
TAAGCCACCAAAATCAGTTACAGTTAGTGTCTTAACAATTTGATCAGAAAGCTTGACTGATTCCAACGCTTTAGAAGATTGCAATGTTAGGTTAACGCCAGCAGCAGGTGGAAAAAACTTGACAACAGCAATAACGATAACGCCGGCAATAAGTCCCGTAGTAACAAATGTCAAAAACATGTTGCTTATAATTTTTCCAAGTCTTTTCATATTGACCATATTTCCTACTGCACCAGCTATGGTAACAAAGACTAGAGGGGTTACAACAGTGAACATTAAGTTAAGAAATACATCACCAAATGGTTTAAGTACTGTTGCTTTTTCACCGAAAACAATTCCAATTATGCTACCTATTATAATAGATAGCATTAAAATAATAGAGAAACGATAGTTTTTCCATGTGCTTTGTTTTTTTGTGTTCATTTTAATATCTCCTTTTCATTGGTTGGTATTGTTAAGAAATAAAAAGACATTTCAAACAATCCTTGACTTTACGCCTTTTTATAATTGATAATGAGCAATTACCTGTTATACAATCTGTGGACAAATAATGACATTGTTGATTAATCACGATTTACAAGTACGGTATCGTTTACTTTGACGAAAATAATTTTGAATAAATATTGAAAATAGGTGTGATACCTATTCCATTATGTACGCTTAATATAAGTGTACAATTGCTCTTTGCATTAGCAACTTAATAATTCCATTTTTGTAATCATAGTTTTTATCCTTTCATTTTTTATATCAAGCTTGCTATAATGGTAACTAGCAAATTTTATGCCAATAAATGAGATTTATGCTTTTTTTCAACATAATTCAGAAATTAGGGATGAATGAATTATTGGTGTAAATGAGAATGATGTAATTATTGATTGCAATTTAAGAGAAGTAGACATTATTTTTCATTTAAATGGTTTAAGTTGTATAACTTTAACCATTTAAATTGTTCGAAAACAATTTTTTCAATAAAAGCTTTATATATAATAGATACTTATTTAAAAACCACTCCAAAAGATCAATCAGAAAATTGGCATCATTTTTGCTGTAATTATGTTATAGCAAGTATTTCTTGCACAAATAAATATAAGAAGGGTGTAAATTATGAAGTATAATTTTGATGAAATAATTGACCGTAGTAACAACTTTGCTGCAAAATACGATGAAAGAGAAAAAAAATTTGGAACTTCTAATGTAATACCATTATGGATAGCAGATATGGAATTCGAGGTAGCCAAGCCTATTAATGATGCTATCATCAAAAGAGCGAAGCAAGGAATCTATGGATATACATCCCGCCCTGACTCCTATTATGAAGCGTTTTGTGATTGGGAAAAGACTCAAAATAATTGGATAGTTAATAAAGATTTAATTAGTTTCAGCCCTGGCGTTGTTCCATCTCTATCGGTTATTGTCAGAGAATTTTCTAATAAAGAAGATAAAATTTTGATACAGACTCCAGTCTATCCAGAATTTTATGACGTAATAGAATCTTGGGGAAGAGTGGTAATTGAAAATCAATTATTAGAACAAGATGGAGTCTATTCGATAGATTTTAAGGACTTTGAAGAAAAATTAAAACAGAAACCAAAGTTATTTATTATGTGTAGCCCACACAATCCAGTAGGCAGAGTGTGGAGCCGAGAGGAACTAGAACATATTACTGGATTATGCCTACGATACAATGTAATGATTGTTTCAGATGAGATACACTCAGATTTGATATTGTGGGATAATAAACACATTCCTACTGCTAGTATATCAAAGGAGGTTTCTAGTAAAACCATCACCTGTACTTCATGTACAAAAACTTTCAACTTGGCAGGACTACAGGCTTCTGTAGTGATTTTTCCGAATGCTGAAGTTAAAGAGACGTTTGATGTTTTTTGGAGAGGTATGGATATCCATCGCAATAATTGCTTTAGTCTTGTAGCGGTAGAAGCAGCTTATAGTCATGGTCAAGAGTGGCTTACACAGTTAATTCCATATATTGAGGGGAATATTGATTTCATAGGAGAGTTTTGTAAAAACAACATACCAAAAATTAAACCTAGCAGACCTGAAAGTACTTATCTGGTTTGGCTTGACTGTCGTAAACTAGAATTGGGAAATGATGAACTGAAAGAATTTATGATAAATAAGGCGGGTCTAGGACTTAATGCTGGCAATGATTTCTGTCGTAGTCTTTCTGGATATATGCGTGTAAATATAGCGTGTCCACGTTCAATACTTGAGAAAGCTATGATACAACTTGAAAAAGCTGTTAATTCATTGGATAAGGATTAGATAAAATTATAAACAAGCAGTGATATACTTGGATTTAACGAGGGATATGAAAATAAAGAAATAGCTGTAGTAAAAATTAATTTTACTACAGCTATTTCCTATTTATTAAATAATTTTTGAAAAATCCCTTTTTTCCTATGAAGAATTTCTTCGGATACTGCGTTAGCTCTTTGTCTTTCAAGACTTTGAGTTAGATTATTAACCAATTGAATATCGTGTTCTTTAATGGTTTCAGGTAATGACAAGACGATTTTATTTTTCTCTTGTTCTTGTTTAAACAGGACCTGTGTATTTTCTAATAATTTATTAATATCATAGAGTTGACCGTCTTTAACATTTAATTGCTGTTTAATAAATTCGATATTACTTTTAAGTATTTCAATCATATCTTCTTTTAACAGATTAACTACTGTAACTGCAACTTCTGCTTCTGCTTCTGAAGAGTGACTATATTTTAGAGTTTGTTTAATTGCTTCTAGACCTTTTTCTTCTACACATGTTTTACCATTGTGGGATATTAAAAAAGGTTTTATTTCAGGTAATTTCATCTTAGCGTAAGCCGTTACTTTACTGATATTTAAATGTTTAGCAATTTTAAATGCATCATAAATCATTGTACACGCCTCCTATAATTATATACAGGAAGTATTCTCCAAATATTTCCAAATACCTTCTATAATAAATTAAATTTAATTAGGGCATTGTAAAATTTAATTAAACACTTAACTGTAATGTATAGTAAAGTACTGATAACAGGGATTTTATGGAGTTAAGGGTTAGTTAATAGTGTTGTTAAATTTAACAACACTATTAACAATGGAAAAGGT
>DAVZGU010000357.1:0-3111 GCA_052274215.1 Clostridium sp.
CTTAAATCAGCATAGACTTTTTTTAAAATTGTCCTTGACAAGGGGTACATATTATATTATTGGTTAGCCTTTTAGTTAAATCATCTCCTGCGGAGCTGCATATTAACGACTTCAGAAGGAGATTTATACATTTATTAATAGACCATCTGTTTTTGAAAACAAATCAACAGTTCCCTTATACTGATCTTGGTATGTATGCTTTTGAAGGCTCGTAAGCTCCGGAAACCAAATTGCAATTTCATGTTCTGCACTTTCAATGCTATCAGAGGCGTGAACTAAATTTTTAGTTTTATCCAAAGTGAATTTCCCTCTTATACTGCCAAGTTCTGCTTTTACAGGATCCTTATCTCCATTGATTTTACGTACTACATCAACAGCTTTTTCACCCATTAAAATAATTGCACATATTTTACCTTCAGTAATGTAATTTATTAACTCATCAAAAAATTTCTTTCCTGCGTGTTCACTATAATGTTTTTTAGCAATATCCTTTGTAGCAATAATCATTTTGAGCGACACAATTTCTAATGATTTCTCTTCATACTGATTAAGAATTTTCCCAATAAGTCCTCGTTTAACTCCATCTGGTTTAATTAAAACCAAAGTTCTTTCCATTTAAATTCACTTCCCCGCATTCTATTATTTATAAACTAAATTATATCCTATTATTAGATATTATACGCAAATCTTCAATAATAATCCTACTAGTATGTTTCTTTGTATAGCAATCTAAGTGGTGAGGTTTTATCATCACTAAATAAATCATAATCAGAAATATTTTTAATATCAAATGGTTTATAATTTCTCAATTCATCAAATGGGCATTTCCCTCCATTATCCACCCATTTATGTAATGCACACTCCTTAAAGCAGTCTACTTCTTCTTCTATAGTTGTCAGAAAATCACACTGTAACATTTCATCACTCCATCCCATAATTTGTTATTTAGGTAACATCATTGCTCTTATAACATTATAAGACATCTTAACGATAAATTGAAGTGCTTTTTTGAATTTTACATATAAAGATATAGACAAAAATATACAAATTATTTACCCTTCTGAAATGTCGTTAAATCATCACCTGCGGTGCTGAAATATCCTTAAAAACCGAAATCCTCACCAATTACAACTACAGTAATATCGGTTCTCATAGGCTTTCTTTTAATTACAGAATAAATCCTACAGATTCTAGTATCTGTTTTGCAGTCATTGCAGACTCCTGTCTTAGTACAAGGGTTTGGCATATTTAGTCTCATATTATTCTTTGGTGCCGCAATTTGTTCTATTCGCTCAAACGCTGAAGCTTCATTTTTACAAATTTTATTAACCCCTACTACAACAATGACTTTTTTAGGTCCAAAGCTCATTGCTGCCACCCTATTTCCTGCTCCATCAATGTTAACAAGCTCTCCATCTAAAGTTACAGCATTAGAACTACATAAATAAACATCACTAAGGAGCTCACCCCTCATAGTCTCCACTTTTTCGTAAGGTGATAAAGTTGGATCACCATGATCTAATACAACTCCTCCCATGGTCTTTACCTTCTCTTGTATACCAAGTTCACTTATAGTCATTGATCCTCCAAACCCCACTCTGTCACCCTTGTGTACATTATTCATTATAAATTCTGAGGCTTCCTCGCCTTTTTTAAAATAAACCGCTGAAAAACCATTTTTTTTAAGAACCTCTACTACTTTTGCCCCAATAGTCTCTTTATGCCATGTATGAATTTCTTTCATTTCTTTTCCTCCTTTTTTAAGATGCATTGTATCATTGTATATAAAATATATCAATGATATAATTGTATATACCAAAGGTTTTTTAATCAAGTACTAACTTATAAGTTACTTAGTATACTAAAAACTATTACCACTCGAAATTACACTAGGAGGTATTATGAGCGATAAAATTATGAAAATAAATAATAAAGAATATAGTTGTTCCATAGAGTTAACACTAGATATAATCGGTGGTAAATGGAAGCCAATTATTCTTTGGAAATTAGCCCAAAACGGTGTATTAAGATTTAGCGAATTGAAACGCTCCATGGGTGGAATAACACAAAAAATGCTAACACAACAGCTTAGGGAATTAGAATCATATGAAATGGTCCATAGAAAAGTATATGCAGAAGTTCCGCCTAAGGTAGAATACTCTTTAACAAAACAAGGCAAAAGTGTAATGCCTATATTAGACGTTATGTGTAAGTGGGGAACTGATTATTATGAAGGCATCGTTTCTGACAACAAAGAATAGTGTATTTTAAAGGGTGGACTTTTCCACTCTTTTTTTGATGAATTCAAATTAAGTATGCTAATCATCAGCTAACCAAACATATTTTTTTAACTTTCAGGGCATATTAATTGCTAAAAGGAGTGATTTTTTTGAATGTAACCAGTACTTCATTATCATATATGTTTTTTGCAATTTCTATAGTATCGTTTATATTTTTCTTGTATTACAAATTTCTAGTAATTAACACCGGTGATAAAAGTAAAAGACGAGATAAAATTATTGGATCAATGAAAGACCCTGAGCATTGGAGACACGGAAATAATATCATGGCTTTTATTTCTCTGTTTTGGGCCTTAATATCACAAAGTGCGTTTATTTATCTAAAATTTTTCTATAAATCAGGATTAGTTTCAATTATATATGTTTTTATATATTTGGTTCTTATCTCACTAAGTGTTTTATTATTCATTAAGAAAAACAAAGTTGCACGCAGTAAATAGTATAACTACAAAACAGTGATAATTTATTTCTTATTACTGTTTTGTAAAATTTCAATAAAGCTTTTAATAATTTGTGCTGTAAAACCCCATATCTTATAGTTATTATATTCATAAAAGTACTCATCTAGAAACCCTTTTCTAAACTTATAGTCTTTTCCTCCATTTATTAAATGAAAAGGAAAACCCTCTTGGTTTATGGGACCTATCTCCATTCTATAAAGCAGTGGTTCATTTTCCAAAAAGAATTTTAGTGGAACTTTAAAAACGTGATCTACCTCATCCTCATTAGGATTTATTTCACCATATTTTAGTTTGCCTACAAAAGCATATAGACAGTTACCATAAGGGCTTATATAACAATCCATATCCCC
>DAVZGU010000358.1:0-3107 GCA_052274215.1 Clostridium sp.
ACATGAGGAACTTGTACACGTTGCGGTGCAACACTCGTTAAAGAAATAGAGCGTGGAGGACTTCCAGTAGTCCACATGTGCACAGTAGTTCCAATTTCACTTACAGTTGGAGCAAATAGAATAGTACCAACAATAGCTATCCCACATCCACTAGGAAACCCTAGTTTAGAGAAGGAAGCTGAAATCAAGCTTAGATATAAGCTTGTAGCTAAAGCACTTAAAGCATTAGAAACCCAAGTTGATGGGCAGAAGGTCTTTGAAGAATAAAATTATTCTTTAAAGAACAGTTTTATTATGACAAAATTCAAAAGTGAAGATGTTTATCTTCACTTTTGTTAATTAAAATAAAGGAGGAATGAAATAATGAGCTTTCCAGTAGTTAAAAAAGCATCTTATATTCTTATTAACACTCCAGATATGGTAATGCATTGCGGAACAACAGCTGCAGTTGAGAGAAAAAACAACCCGAATTCAGAATTTTTAAAAGAGGCAAAAAACCATTTAAGAACTTTTGAGGATGTAGTAGCATATCCTCCAAATCAGACTTATATAGGTAACATAATTCCAGAGCAGCTTTTAGAAATTAAAAGACCTTGGAACAATTCAAAAATTGAAGGTGCTCAAAAAACAGGAAAATTCGGAGAAATAATGCCTCAGGATGAATTTTACGGATTGCTTAAGGTTTCAGATGTATTCGATTTAGTAGTCTTAGAAAAAGGTTTTACTCAAAGTGTTAGAGAAAAATTTGCTGCTCATGAATTGCTTAATGCAAAAGTTGAAGCACTTGGCGTTGGCGAGGATGTAGCTATCATAAAAGAATTAGTTGATACTCAAGATGCAGAGGGTTTATATCTTGGTGATGATCTAATTGGGTGTGTAAAAAAAGCTCATGATGTAGATATAAATCTTTCAGCACATGTTATGCTTGAAAACCTTGCTGTTAAGGCTTCAGGCGTTCTTGCATTAATGCAGTTAGTTAAAATTACCGGAATTGATGTAAGTGAAGTTGATTACTTAATTGAATGCTCTGAAGAAGCAGTAGGAGATATGAATCAAAGAGGCGGAGGAAATCTTGCTAAAGCATGTGGTGAAATTGCTGGTATTAAAGGAGCGACTGGTATTGACATGAGAGGTTTTTGCGCGGCACCAGTTCATGCAATAATAAATGCTTCTGCTCTAGTAAAATCAGGTATATTCAAAAATGTTATAGTTTTTGCAGGCGGATGTACTTCAAAGCTTGGAATGAATGGACGAGACCATGTAAAAAAAGGACTTCCAATCCTTGAGGATTGCCTTGGAGGATTTGCACTACTTATAACAGAAAATGATGGCATAAGCCCTGAAATAAGAACAGACATCATTGGAAAACATACAATTGGAGATGGCTCGGCACCTCAAGCTGTACTTGAGGCTTTAGTATTAAAACCATTAACTAATGCTGGAATGAAAATAACTGATGTTGATAAATACGCTCCAGAACTTCAAACTCCCGATATCACGGAGCCTGCTGGAGCTGGAGATGTACCAACTCAAAATTATAAAATGATTGGAGCTCTTGCTGTTAAAAACGGACAATTAGACAGAAAAGAACTTCCAAGCTTTGTATTAAGGCATGGCTATCCAGGATTTGCTCCAACACAAGGACATATTCCATCAGCAGTTCCAATAGTTGGACATGGAATTAATGCAATATTGGAAGGAAAAATGAATAATTTTATGTTAATTGGTAAAGGAAGCTTATTCCTTGGAAGAATGACTAATTTATTTGATGGAGTTTCAGTACTTGTACAAAAGAATTCTGGAAAGCAAGATGATGTAGCTGAAGTTTCAAATGAAGAACTAAAGCTTATGATAGCAGAAAGCATGAAAAAATTTGCTGAAATGATAATAAACGAATAGTTGATTTTTGATGTAGTAAGGAGATTATAGTAAGGAGAGTGATCTTATGGGAAACATAAAAACAAAAAAGGCCATAGCGGAGGCTTTCAATGAAATAGCAGATGGTATTAAAAGTGGAAGCTTTAAAAAGAGAATTAAGATCGGCCTAACAACATATGGCTCGGAGCATGGTATTACTGAAATGTTAAAAGCATGCACACTAGCATCAAAAAAGTATGGCAGCTTTGATATTGTACTGATAGGCGAAAAGACTGATTGTGAATTTGAAATAGTTGAAGTAGCTTCTGCAGAGGATGGGCATAATAAAATGTTAAAGCTTTTGGAGGACGGTAAAATACAGGGTTGTGTTACCCAACATTTTAATTTTCCAATAGGAGTTTCTACAGTGGGGATGGCTGTTACTCCAGCAAAAGGACGCGACATGATAATAGCTACAACTACAGGTGCTACTTCAACTAATAGGGTAGAAGCCATGATTAAAAATGCTATAGGTGGAATTGCAGTTGCAAAAGCTACAGGAATAAAAAATCCTAAAGTAGGTATTTTAAATATTGATGGAGCAAGAGAAGTTGAAAGAAACTTAGGTGAATTAAAAAAATCTGGTTATAATTTTGAATTTGCAGATTCATTAAGAACAGATGGTGGACCAATGATGAGAGGTAATGATGTACTTGCAGGAACTCCAGACGTCTTAGTTTGCGATTCACTTACTGGAAACCTTCTTATCAAAATGCTTTCATCTTATACAACTGGTGGAGATTATGAAACTTCAGGTTATGGATATGGTCCAGGAGTTGGAGAAAACTATGATAAGATTATTAACATAATATCAAGGGCATCTGGTGCACCTCTTATTTGTGAAGCACTTAAATATTGCTTTGAGTGTGCACAAAATAATCTTATGATTGTAGCGGCAACGGAATATAAAGCTGCAGAAAAAGCTGGAATTAAAAAGTTAATTGATGGGATACTAAGTAAAAGTGAAAAATCATCAGAAGAAAAAGTTGCGCTCCCTCCAAAGGAAGTAGTTACTTTTGCTATACCAGGTATAGACATTTTAGAACTCGATGATGCATGTGCTGCCCTTTGGAAGGAAGGCATATACTGCGAAAGTGGAATGGGTTGTACTGGCCCTGTATTAATGATAAACGAGAAAAATTCTGAGAATAGCACAAAGATACTTGTAAAATGTGGTTATAAATAAAAAA
>DAVZGU010000359.1:0-3096 GCA_052274215.1 Clostridium sp.
TCCAACACTTATTTGCTATGGTGGGTGCAACTATACTTGTACCAATGCTAACAGGCCTTAACCCATCAATTGCGTTATTTTGTAGTGGTGTGGGAACATTATTGTATATTTTATGTACAAAAGCTAAGCTTCCAGCATATGTAGGATCATCTTTTGCATTTATAGGACCGATGTCAGTTGCAACAAAGTTATATGGACAAAGTTCTATGTTGTCGGGTATTATTGCAGCAGGGTTTGTATATGTAATTGTAGCTTTGATTATTAAACTTGCAGGAACAAAATGGCTAGACAGAATACTGCCACCAGTTGTGGTAGGTTCTGTGGTAATTGTAATAGGTCTTAGCTTAGCTAGCGTAGCAATAGATTGGTCTGGGCTTAATTCATCATTTACAACCCCAGCACTTGAAGGTGTATCTAGAGGTACATGGGTATTTATATCAATGGCAACACTGGGAATAGCAATAATGGGTACTATGTATTTTAAAGGATTTTTCGGGGTAGTGCCAATTTTGATTGCAATGGTAGTAGGATATACACTTTCTGTATTTTTAGGAGTAATTCCGAGTGAAGTTTTAAAGGAAATATGGTCTGCAAAATTTATTACATTACCAAGTTTTGTTATGCCTTCCTTTAACATAAATGCTATTATGCTTATTGCTCCAGTATCTTTCGTAACACTCGCTGAACATATTGGTCATGTATATGTTACAAGTAATGTTTGCGGAAAAGACTTCGCAAAAGATCCGGGGCTCCATAGATCAATCCTTGGAGACGGTGTTGCTACCATGTTTGCTGGATTTGCAGGTGGGCCTCCTAATACGACTTACGGTGAAAACATAGGAGTTATGGCAATCACAAAAGTTTATAGTGTTTGGGTAATTGGAGGAGCCGCTATCATCGCAATTATATTGTCATTCATAGGACCAATAGCTGCGGTAATAGGAAATATTCCACTACCTGTAATTGGGGGAGTTAGTGTAATGTTATTTGGAATAATTGCATCCTCTGGATTTAGAATTTTTGTAGAAGATAAAGTTGATTTTAGTAAAAAGAGAAATCTGATAATTGCTTCAGTAATAATAGTTCTAGGTATTGGTGGAGGCGGCATTAAGTTTCCATTAGCAGGGGCAGAGGTAGAAATTGCAGGAGTGGCTTTAGCAACTTTAGTGGGTATAATATTGAACTTAGTTTTACCTGAAAAGAGTAAGTCAGGAGACAATTAACAAAGTTTTCAAACAAAAGTGCCAGAGTAGTTCTGGCACTTTTATTCTAGTGTGCTTAATTTAAAATTCTAGACAATACTAACAAATAGAGATATTATAATATAAGAGATACGAGAAATAACGTAAGAAGAAATGGGAGAGATAATATATGATGTATACTTTAATTGCCACGACTACTTTTGGAATAGAAGCGGTTACAGCAAAGGAACTAAAGGCACTTGGATACGAAGATTTAAAGGTTGAAAATGGAAGAGTAACGTTTCAAGGGGATGAAATGGATATTGCTATATGCAATACTTGGCTAAGAACCGCAGAAAGACTTTTTATAAAGATGGCTGAATTTAAGGCATTGTCTTTTGAAGACTTATTTCAAGGAACACTAGCAGTCGATTGGGGTAATTTAATACCAGAAGACGGCAATATGCATATCGTAGGTAAATCTGTAAAATCACAACTCCACAGTGTGCCAGATTGTCAAGGCATAGTAAAAAAAGCGGTAGTTGAGTCTATGAAGAAAAAATATGATAAAGAGTGGTTTTCAGAAGAAGGACCTGAGTATAAGATAGAGGTTGCAATTTTAAGAGACATAGTAACCTTATCGGTAGATACTTCCGGTGCTGGACTACATAAGAGAGGATATAGAGAATATGCTGGTGATGCACCACTAAAAGAAACTTTAGCTGCAGCCCTTGTGTTAATAAGTAAATGGGATAGCTCAAGAGTTTTAGCTGATCCACTTTGTGGTTCGGGAACAATTGCAATAGAAGCAGCTCTTATAGCTAAAAATATTGCCCCAGGGATAAATAGGAAATTTGTAAGTGAAACTTGGCCTAATATAGAGAGTGACATTTGGGAGCAAGTTAGGGAAGGTGCAAGAAAAACTGTAAGTCCTAATGAAGTTGAAATACTAGCTTCTGATATTGATGGAAGACTATTAAAGACGGCAATTGACAATGCAGAAAAAGCAGGAGTCAAGGATTTTATAAAATTTCAAAAAATACCAATGCAAAGTTTTGCGTCTAGGCAGAAATATGGAGTTATAATAACCAACCCACCATATGGAGAAAGATTAGGTGAAGCAGAAGAAGTAAAAAGACTGCATGTTGATCTTGGAGAAATGTATTCAAGCTTAAATGAATGGTCTTGCTTTGTTATAACAGCTAACCGTGAGTTTCAGAGGGACTTTGGAAAGAAAGCAGATAAAAACAGGAAATTATATAATGGAAGATTACTATGTTATTATTATCAATATATAAAAGAGATACCTAGGAAAAAAAAGGAAGACTAAGAGTGTAGCCGTATGAGCTTTCTCCTACGTGAATTGCACTTCGTGCGTTGCAATATGAGCTCGAAACGTAAAGTTCAATTAACAAATTCTAATTTTTTTCAAATATAAAATTCTCTAACACTCACATTCGCCTTCCTGGCTCAGGTTCGCTAGCCTGACGTCCTGTCAGGCTTACGAGAATTTTATATTGGAAAAAGAAGAATTTGTAATTTGAATTTCAATGTTTTTTCGCTTCTTATTTCAATTCACGAAGTGCAAGGTCACATTCGGAGAAAGCTCATACTTTTATGCATGGCCCTGCGGGAAGATCGATTCGCTAGTCCGCTGTTGTAAGGGGTATGTGAATTTCTAAATGAAGATAAGACGATGGATATATTATACATATATCCATCCTTTCATTTTTCTTTGTTATTATTTTCATGTTTATGCGCAAAAAAAGTATATATTACGTATAATGCATTTGAGCAAGCTTTAGAACTTCTTATTTTATTTTTAATTAAGATGCGTTAAAAAAACATATGTTTGAACGATAGTAAAATGTACCCTATAGAGTAGACGATTTAAAAAAACCTACGCTATAGGGTT
>DAVZGU010000360.1:0-3077 GCA_052274215.1 Clostridium sp.
TCACCTCAGCTTATAACTGCACTCATCGGAGGATCTTTTGCATTAATACTAATTGAAATTTCAACAAAAAGAAAGGTTTTGTAGACTTTTCTTTTTTTGTTAGTAAATTATATTTCAATTAACTCATCCCCCGCGGAGCTTCACAGCTTCTATAAATAGATTCAAGCTCAACTTGTCTTTTATTACTACAAACCATAACAATTGTAAGTTTTAAGTTAACCGTAACTTAACATTTTGCAATATTTGTTGAAATTATGTACAATATTTCAAAAAATTTAACATAAACTATCGAAACTTAACACCAACTTAACATTGTTGTGATAAAATTTTCTAGGAATATTCTTTTTAGAGGAGTGTTATTAAATATGGATTATAAAATGATTTTTCAACTTTTAGGTGGTTTAGGACTATTTGTATACGGAATGAAGCTAATGGGGGATGGTCTCCAGAAGGCTGCTGGAGAAAAATTAAAAAAAATGCTAGAGATTCTAACTAGCAATAGGTTTTTCGCTGTACTCGTTGGTGCAGGAGTAACTGCAATTATTCAAAGTAGTAGTGCTACTACAGTAATGACTATAGGCTTTGTAAATGCAGGGCTTATGAATTTATTCCAAGCCGCTGGGGTTATTATGGGAGCAAATATTGGTACTACAATGACAGCTCAACTTATAGCCTTTAAGCTTACAGATATCGCACCCTTTATTCTCGCAATAGGTGCTGCTTTAGTTTTATTTTGCAAGAAGAAGAAAACTAAAGACATTGGCGAGATTGTTTTAGGTTTCGGTATATTATTTGTTGGTATGTCAATGATGGAAACTGCTATGAGTCCTTTAAGTGAACTAGATAGCTTCAAAAATCTTATTTTAGTTTTAGGAAAGCACCCATTCATGGGAGTTATTGTTGGTCTTTGTATGACAGCAACGATTCAAAGTAGTAGTGCTACTATTGGAATATTAATGGCACTTGCTTCAAATAGCAGTATAACGCTTGCTGTTGCACTTCCTATACTTTTCGGGGATAATATTGGAACCTGTGCTACTGCACTACTCGCAAGTATAGGCACAACTAAAAATGCTAAAAGAGCTGCACTATTACATTTGATTTTTAACTTTACAGGCACAGTAATATTTATGATAGCTTTCAAGTTAGTATTAAAAATTGTTCCAATGTTTGGTGGAGATGTTCAAAGACAAATTGCAAATGCTCACACCTTATTTAATGTATCAAATGTATTTATACAAGTTTGGTTTATAAATGTTTTAGTTAAAATTGTTAATAAATTAGTACCTGGTGAGGATGAAAAATCATCTGCTCTAGTACTCGAATACTTAGATCGAAGGCTACTCGAAACTCCTTCTATCGCAGTTGGACAACTTATTAAGGAAGTTACTAGAATGGGGCAATTAGCCTCAGTAAATCTTTCTAATGCAATGCAAGCTTTCCTCAATTGTGATGAAAATATGATGAACTCAGTTATTGATCATGAGGTTACAATTAACTACCTTGAAAGAGAAATAACTAGTTATATGGTGTCGCTTTCAAACACACCTCTATCCGAACATCAATCTGAAATTATTACTTCTCTATACAATGTTGTAAATGATATAGAGAGAATTGGAGATCATGCTGACAACTTAGGTGAACTTGCTAAAAGCAGAATGGTTAATAACCTCGTTTTTTCAGAAAAATCACTATCTGATGTTACATATATGTTTGAAACTGTAAAATACTGCGTTGATAACGCAATAGCAGCTTTAGAAAATTCTGACTTAGAATCTGCTCGCAAAGCTATGAACGTAGAAAAAAAGATAGATACCATGGAAAGACAGCTTAAAAAGGAACATATATCAAGGCTAAGTAGCCTTGAATGCACTCCTGCTGGCAGCTCTGTGTATCTAGAGCTATTAACCAATCTTGAAAGAGTTGGAGACCATTCAAATAATATTGCACAAATGGTTGTAAGCTCTAATTAATCATTAGAAAATAAAAAAGATTAGGACCTAGTGTAAAACTAAGTCCTAATCTTTTATTTTTTTCTAATCTTTTTGTATTAATCTGTACTTGTCAGTATATTTTTTTTACAGTTCCTTTATCTATTGACAAAAGTCTACATATTGTATAGTATACATACCATATAATGTTTTTATATTTAGAGGAGGAAAAATTTATGATATTTTCAAATTGGTATAAAAAACAAAAAAAAGAAAAACAAAGAAAATTAAGAATTAAAACTGCAAAAAAAATACTTATCGGTACCGCAGCTGGAAGTCTTAGCGGGTTATTAGGTGGTTTACTTTTCTCCCCAAAATCCGGCAAAGAAACTAGAGCGGATATTGCTAGCTCATCAAAAGAGCTTAAGGGAACCATTGATAATAAAGTCTCTGATGCTAAAGGTAGTGTAACAGATGCTAAAGTTAAAATTAAACAAAAAAGTGCAGAACTTAAGGAATCTATTAACAGTAAAGTCTCTGATGCAAAAGATAGTGTAGCAGATGCTAAAGTTAAAGTTTCTGAATATTTAAATGAAAAAAAGACTTCAAAAGTAATCTCTGAAACAAAGGATGATATGGCTATAACTGACAATGAAGAGTTAGATACCATTGTAGGACAACCTGTTATAGTTGAAAAAGAAACTAAAAAATAATCAAAATTTTATAGAATAGTGGTGCTATTAATGTATATAAACTTTTTTAAATTAGGACAAGGCTTATTGCTTTTTCTTGGTATAGTCATTTTAATTATACTTATAATAGGGTTGTTAAAACTTATTAAAACTATATCAAGTGTAAATTCAATTATCGAAAAAAATGAAGATAATATTGATGAAATATTGTCTGTTTTACCAAAAACATTTAAAAACTTGTATGAGGTAACAGATAACATAAAAGATGTTACTGAAGTAGTAGTTCAAACAACTGCCTCTGCCCTTGGTACAACAGAATATTTCGAAAAATATTTAGTATATATAGTAGATATTTTAACTATTATAAAAAAAATATTTTCAAACAAAAAATAAATGAAATCTGCACATCCTTTGACAGAAATGAAGCAGATAACATAAACTTAAGTTTATGTTA
>DAVZGU010000361.1:0-3065 GCA_052274215.1 Clostridium sp.
TTTAATTTACTTACTTTAACTTATATATTTATTAACTGAATATAATAAACAAAAAATTTTATAATAACATATGTATATAATTATTTCTAATTTAATAAAATTGGACAAGCATACAGAAATATAATGTTTTACTAAAAAAATTAAAGATAATGAAAACAAGTGCTTACTAAATACATTCAATAATAAAAGGTACAAGTTTTTATAAGAACTTGTACCAAGCTTGAGGCTAAATAATTATTAACCGTCCCCATTTATTTCCCAAGATTGAGGATAAATAATTGTTAACCGTCCCCAATTACTTCTTGCATTAAAACCATTTGCGTGTTTCATCTAGCATTTTAAAATTAGTTAAATCATAATGAAGTGGAGTTACAGTAACATACCCCTCTTTAAAATATATTGTGTCGGAATCCTCCTCATGAATATCTATTACCTCACCCTTAATTTCATATTGAGTTTCATCATTTTCTCCAATGGTTTCTATATAACGATTGTTATACAATCTACTTCCAATTTTACATACTTTAATTCCTTTTATTTCATTCTCATTTAGCATAGGAATATTCACATTTAATACAATATCATTCTTAATGTTATTCTCTTTAGCCTTAAGCAATATCTCTCCAGCATATTTAGCTGCCATTTCATAATTTTCAATATTTCGCTTAATTTCCATAGAAACCGCCATCGCCGGTATTTTATAAATAGTCGCTTCTATAGCTGCAGAAACTGTACCAGAATATAAGACATCTGTACCTAAATTTAATCCTCTATTAATTCCGGATACTACCATATCTATTTTACCCTCAATGAGCTTATTAATTGCCATTTTCACGCAATCTGCGGGTGTTCCATCTACGCTAAAAGCTTTTGATTTTAACCCTTCAATTTTTGTTTCTCTAACAATAAGTGGCCTTGTAAGGGTTATTGAATGTCCACAGGCACTTTTTTCATTATATGGTGCTACAATAATTACTTCATGATTTTTTTCGAGTTCTTTAGCTAAAGCATATATACCTTTTGCACTTATACCATCATCGTTTGTAAGCAACAATCTCATTTTCATTCCTCCTATTATTCACCAAAATAGATACTAATTATTAATTATCTATATTATCACAATAAATATTTATGGGCAAGTAATAATTTTTCTTTACATTTTATGCTGATAACTGAACTCACCTCATATAAACTTATTTAATTTCTATTATAAGAAAACTCTTAAATAAAAAAAAGTATATATTATGAGAATTGCATTTGAACAAGCCTTAGCAAAAAGAAACGCAATTGTAGTAATATATACTTTTTTCATTATATTCCTTTTATCTTTTTTTAGCAGGTACCATATGAATAGCTTCACCTTTTAACCCTAACACTGCTTCCTCAAAAGCTTCAGATAGTGTTGGATGAGCATGTATCATGCTAGCGATGTTTGAAACATTCATATTATTATTTATAGCCATAGCCCCTTCATGAATTAAATCCGATGCATGAGGTCCCATTATATGCACTCCAATGATTATATCCTCAAGCGTTGCTATAACCTTTACTAATCCTTCTCCTTCACCTAGTGCTAACGCCTTGCCATTAGCTCCAAATAAAAACTTACTTGTTTTATACTCCATTCCCTTTTCTTTAGCTTCGTTTTCTGTTATTCCTACGCAAGCTATCTCTGGAAATGCAAAAATGCAACTTGGTATTATTTCACTAGAATAAGGAGCAATATAACCCATAATTCTTTCAACCACTTTTTTACCTTGATGCGTTGCTGCATGAGCAAGCATACTTATTCCATTCACATCACCAATAGCATAAATACCTGGAATGTTAGTTTCATAATTTTCATCTACTACAATAGCTCTTCTATTAAGCGATATACCCAAATTCTCAATATTAAGACCTTCAGTCATAGGCGTTCTACCAACGGATACCAATACATTATCTGCCGTAAACACAATTTCTCCTTTTTTTCCGTCGGCAGTTACAATTAGCTGTTCATCAGATTTTTCAATACTAATTACCTTTGTGCTTATATTAATATCTATACCTTTTCTTTTAAGTGAAACACTCAATCTCTTTGTTAAATCAGTATCAACTTGAGCAAGAATACTTGGTAAAAACTCTACAACAGTTACCTTTGATCCTAATGCATTAAATATACCTGCAAACTCCACACCTATAACACCACCACCTATAATGGCTAACTTATTAGGCACTTCTTTAAATTCTAATATATTTTCACTAGTAAATACTCCTGGTAGATCTATGCCCGGTATATTAGGTATCAATGGAATAGAGCCTGTTGCTATAATTATATTTTTCGTTGTTACTTCTCTTACTTCTCCATTCTTAAGAGAGATAGAAACTGTATTTTTATCTTTTATAAAAGCTGTCCCTAAAATTACATCTATATTATTCGACTTTAATAATTGTTCTACTCCACTCACCAGCTGGTTAACTATTTTGTCTTTTCTATTTTGAATTTCTTCTATGCTAAAACTATAACTATCAACCACTATTCCAAATTCATTAATATTCTTTAAAGTATTTAAAATTTCAGCATTTCTATATAGCGCCTTTGTAGGAATGCACCCTCTATTTAAGCATGTTCCGCCAAGTTCACCTTTTTCTATAATGCAAACCTTAGCACCCAGCTGAGCTGCGCGAATAGCAGCAACATATCCCCCAGGGCCTCCCCCAATTATAACTATATCCTTCTCCATCACTGCTCCTCCTCCTATAAATCAGTATAACTTCGGGATATCTTACCTATCCCGAAGTTATATTATTTAGTATATTTTAAAACTGGATATCTAGCAGCACGAACTTCATCAAGCCTTCTAACAAGAGTATCATATGGAGCATCCTTTAGTAGCTGTGGATTTTCTATTGCTTCTTTTGAAATATTTATCATAGCTTCAATAAAATCATCCATAGTTTCAAGACTTTCCGTTTCCGTAGGTTCTATCATAATTGCACTATCTACAATTGTTGGAAAATATATTGTAGGCGGATGATACCCATAATCTAGAAGTCTCTTGGCAATATCTAATGTAGTTACGTCA
>DAVZGU010000362.1:0-3049 GCA_052274215.1 Clostridium sp.
ACAAGTAAATTAGATCCATTCCCTATTAAATAATAATCCACTTTATTTTCCCTGCAAATTTTTATTATTGACTGAGCTTCCATCACATCTTCTGGAGTCACTAAAATATCAGCTGGTCCCCCTACTTTGAAAGAAGTATGGTTTTTCATAGGCTCATCTATCTTTATGTTTGATCTTCTAGTAACTTTATCTATTTGTTTAATTAGTTCCTCATATTTTTTCATATTCTACTCCTTGAAAATATTAATATATTTATGTACTTCCAGATAATAAAGCATAAATTACATGATTTATGCTTTATAGAGTATAAATCATATAATTTATGCTCTGGAATTATATAGTGCTTTTATTTTACCCTTTTTACTGAGATATTTCAACAATTTAACTAATCATTATTCATTGTTAATCTCTCTGACATATTTGATTATTATTTCAATATTCGCTATTTACTCTTTTTAAAATATTCTAAAACACATTCCGAGGCTTTACTGTCCATGGAGGGAGTCTCCATTAGTTCCTTAATACTTGCACTTTTTATCTTATCAATGCTACCAAATTTCTTTAGTAGCTCTCTTCTTCTCTTTTCCCCTATATTAGGTATATTATCTAATATAGAATAGAGAGTTCTTTTATCTCTTAAAGTTCTGTGATAAGTAATAGCAAATCTATGCACCTCATCCTGTATTCTAGTAATCAAGTGCATGCTTTGAGAATTACCTCTCATAACTCTTTCTACATTATTATATATTAAACCTCTAGTTTTGTGCTTATCATCCTTAACCATTCCACATACAGGTATATTAATATTAAGACTATTTAAAACCTCAAGGGCCACATTAACCTGACCTTTTCCACCATCCATAAGAATTAAATCAGGAAATATACAAAATTTCCCTTTGCTTAATTCTAAATTTCTTTCTTTTATCTTTTCCACTTCATCTAGGCCGCGAATAAACCTTCTCTCTAGTATTTCTCGCATACTATCATAATCGTTAGCGCCTATTACTGATTTTATTTTAAACCTTCTATAATCACTACTTTTAGGCTTTCCATCTTCAAAAACCACCATGCTACCTACAGAATCCACACCCATTATATTTGAGATATCATAGGATTCAATTCTTTCAGGTATTTCATCCAGTTCCAATAAGTCTGTAAGCTCCTCCAGTGCAATTTTGTGAATTTCCTTATCCTGCATATCTTTTAATTTAAATTGTTCAAGGGTTATCTTAGCATTATTTTCTACCATCTCTAAAGTCTTTTTCTTTTCTCCCTTTTGAGGAACTTTAATCATAACTTTTGATTCTTTTTTGGAGCTGAGCCACTGCTCTAGAATCTCTCCATCATTTATGAAAGGCACATATATTGTTTTAGGAATAAAGGCTGCCCCTCCATAAAATCTCTTTATAAATTCTTCTATAAGCTCATGTGCTACCTGGTCCGCTTCATCATTTAAAATAAAATGTTCACGTCCTACTATCTTCCCATCTCGAAGAAAAAATACCTGAAGGCAAACATCTTTTTCATCAACATATAGATTAATAAAGTCTTCATTCTCGCAATTTCCTATTATAATCTTTTGCTTCTCATTTATTTTATCTATGGCCATGATTTTATCGCGAAACACCACCGCTTTTTCAAATTCTAAATCTTCCGATGCACTTTCCATTTTTCGCTTTAGATCATCTTTTATATTTTTGTCTTTTCCTGTAAGCAGCTCCATTGTACCTTTTATTATTTTCCCATATTCTTCTTTACTAATAAGCCCTGCACAAGGGGCTTTGCACAACCCAATATGATAGTTAAGGCAAGGCCTGGTAGGAGGCAGTCCTTCTTTAATAGTCCGCCTACATGTCCTAAGTGGGTATATTTGTTTTATAAGTTCAATAGTGCTATATACAGCTGCTGAATCTGTATAGGGCCCAAAATATTTTCCGCCGTCATTTGCAATATTTCTAGTTACAAAAACTCGTGGAAATTCCTCATTTATAGTTATCTTTATAAAGGGATAGTGTTTATCATCCTTAAGCAAAATATTATATCTTGGGCTATATCTTTTAATAAGATTACACTCTAAAATAAGTGCCTCCATTTCCGAATCCGTTACTATATATTCAAACTCAGATATATTTTTCACCATAGCCTTTACTTTTACAGAATGATTTTTTGAACTCTTAAAATATTGTCTTACTCTATTTTTTAATATTTTAGCCTTGCCCACATATATTATTTCACCAAGATTATTACTCATAAGATATACTCCTGGTTCATCTGGAAGAATCTTTAGTTGATATTCAAAATCAAACACATTAGCACCCCCTTTAAGATATAATAAAACATTTTCTAGCAGCAATATATAGTCACATTTACACCAATATTTTTAAATTTCCTGGGCAATATACCACAAATTGCTCCATATATCATCTGACTTTCTTATTTCTAATAAGAAAGTCAGATATTATTTCAATATCTGACTTTTTTCTACCATTATATACATATATTTTTATGCTTTATTTTAGATAACTTTCAATAAGATCTCTAGTTACTTGGGCAGCTTTTTTACCACCAACTCCACCCTCTTCTACAATTACCGATATGGCAATTTCAGGATTATCATAGGGTGCAAATCCAGTAAACCAGGAATGAGCACCTTTTTGTGCACTAACATCAGCTTTATGATCTGCAGTACCCGATTTTCCACTAACCTCAATGCCTGACACAGCTGCATTACCTCCTGTACCTTCAGTTACAACGCCTCTCATTAAATCCTTCATAGTACTAGCATTTTCCTTTGATGTCACTTCTCCTAGTTGCTTCGGTTCTATTTTTTTTAAAGATTTACCTTTGCTATCCAATATTTCTTTAACAAGCATTGGTTGCATCATAATACCATCATTAGCAACAGCGCTTGCAACTAATGCCATTTGCATAGGAGTAACTAAAACCCCCGCCTGACCTATAGCACTTTGAGCAATATTACCTTTCTCATTGCTTTTATAGCTTGGAAATCTACTATTCTCTATGGTTAACCCTTCAGATGGGATATTCT
>DAVZGU010000363.1:0-3033 GCA_052274215.1 Clostridium sp.
AAAGGCATGAAATAATTAGGACTTAAACGAAATACATGATAAAAAGTAATAAAACATGAAGGGATTGGTTCTCATATATAGAATTATATTAAGTATGGGGTGGTGATTAATTTGTTAGGAGAAATTACAGTAAATCCAAATTCTATTTAAAAAATTTAAATGACTTTACAATGGAATTAACTCTATAATATATTAAAACAAATAACAATGAAAATAAAATAGTAAAAACTTAAAATGCTTATATAAGGTCTATCCTACTACTAAAAACACATCTGGTATGAGTAATGATGAGTTTAAAAAGATTTTAGGGGAATAATTTTTAAAACTGTATGTAATAGCTGTTAGTGTACAGTAATTGGGAATAATAGTCTAATTTATACACGTCTGTTTTTTAATAAATCATTATTAAATACTACTTAGCATATGAAGTTTTATTTTCATCTCTAGAGTAATAATATATTAAATGAGCATTTATGGGTTAGTGTAGTTGATATCAAAAACATCTTAGAGAGGAATTAAATGGCAAAAGAAGTAACCTTTAAAATAAAATTAAAGCAGCAAATTTCAGTACTAAAATATCTGTTAATAACAGCAGAAGGTGTAGGTGACTAAAAAATTTAATTATAAACTAAATTATCAAGTGCTTTCAATGCATAAACGATATATTTTACACTTTTTTACTCCTACTATAGTTTTTTACACGAATCGTTTTCATATGCTAATTAGATTATAAACACCTTATTTATTGGAGCAGCAAGAGGATATTTGTACTTCCGAGTTCCAAAAATTACTATATTTGTCCCAATCTAAGGTCTCTTATTATCTTAAGATTTTAGTGGATGTTTGCATTATTCAAAGAAAGGTTATAAGTAACTGGAGGTATAATAGCTTAATTTAAAAAAATAAAGGTTTTGGTAAAATAATTTTTAAGGAGGTGTAATAAAGATGGGACAAATCGATTCTATTAAGGGTATTAAAGAAAGCCTACAAAACGCGGTGGAGCTTCCCAAGTGCAAGAAGTGTGGATGTATGAAAGGAACTTTAGAAACGATGAAACAGGGGCTTTCAAAGAATAAGAAGGATGACATTTTGGAGCTTTTAAACGAAGTTGAAAAATCAATAGATAAAATGGAACCTATTAAATATACTTGACTGGGATGCGAGCACTGCTGGTCAGCAGATATTGCAAATGCTTTTGATGAGGTTTTTTCTGAGATAAATAGTATTTACTCCATAGAAAGTAATTTAGTTAACAACATTGATTTGGATACACTCCCTGCAATTGGAGAGTATCATGTATTATCATTGAACAGTAATTATCCTGTAGCAATATCTACATTAGGAAACAAAGAATTAGCTGACAAGATATCGGAGTTAAAACCAAAGGGGTTAAGTATTGTCGGTAAAACAGAAACAGAGAATATAGGCGTTGAAAAAATTATAAAAAATGTGATAGCTGTGCCTTCAATCAAGTACCTGGTACTTTGTGGCAAGGATTCTGAAGGTCACAATAGCGGGAATACGCTATTGTCACTTGTTGAAAATGGTATTGATAATAATATGCAGGTTATTGCCTCTAAGGGAAAGAAACCTGTTTTATCCAATACAACAAAACAAGAAGTTGATGTTTTTAGAGATCAAATAGAAGTCATTGACATGATCGAATGTGAAGATTTGCATGAAATTTTAGAGAAGGTAGAAGAGCTTTCTGAAAAAGCTACGACTAGCTGTAACTGTGAGGGATACTATTCTTTATATAATAAAAAACCAATGTCATCTATGATTGAAATATTAATTGCTGAAGAAAAGGACCCTAATAAAGTTAAGTTAGATAAAGCAGGATATTTTGTAATCGTCCCTAAAACCGATAGTGGCACAATATTGGTTGAACATTACAGTTATACTAATCAATTGCTTCGAATTATTAAAGGACAAGACTCAAGGAATATTTATTGGACTATTATAGAAAATGGTTGGGTGACTGAGCTTAGTCATTCAGCTTATCTTGGAAAAGAACTTACAAAAGCTGAAATGTCAATAAATCTAGGTTTTAAATATGTTCAAGATAAGGCTTGACATAGTATTGAACAATTCTCTTATATGTGACTTAACAGCACCAGCGGATGCAATTTTAAGAGGGAGAAACATAACTTATGAGTGATGACCGGCCTACTATTGATCTAGAGGAATCAGTGGAGGAAGAATGTTTCTCTGTGCATTGCTATAAAGGGATAACAGTGGAACATCTCGAAATATTAATAAATAACTAATAACTGGAAAAGGGGGATAAGAGAATGGAAACTGAAGAGATCAAACAGATAGTTAAGACACGCTACGGTTTATTTGCTGAAAGTGGGGGGAAGAAAGAATCCGGTTGACAGATCAAAACTGAGCCCAGTTCGGGCTTTGCAGTAGGACAGGGGCTATACAATCAAGAAGTACTTTCGTTAGTTCCGAAAAATGCTCTTATTTACTCACGCGGGTGTGGTAACCCTACCGGCTTCGCAAGTATTAAGCTAGGGGAAGTGGTTGTTGATTTTGGATGTGGAGTAGGCATAGACGTAATTTTAGCTTCTCATAAAGTTGGGTTGCACGGAAGGGTAATCGGAATAGATTTCGCTCCTCAAATGATCGAACGAGCCAAACGGTTCATCGTTGAAGCAGGGTTGCAAGACCGAGATATCGAACTCCGCACTGCTGACTTGGAAAAAACCCAGATTGCAGACTGCTCCGTGGACAGCATGATCTCAAATTGTGTTATAAACTTATGCCCAGACAAGGATGCTGTCTACAAAGAAGCATACCGTATTTTACGACCTGGTGGTAGACTCGCCATCTCGGATATTATTCTCACAGAAAAGATTGATTTTGAGCTGCGAGGGCGTTTCCAAGCAACATGGGCAGGATGCATGGGAGGGTGTATTACCGAAGAGAACTACCTGCAAATTATAACTAAAGCTGGGTTTACCGAGATCCAAATTGTTGCACATCACGTGCTCACGTCAGGAGTATTATTAGCAATGGCTTGTTGTC
>DAVZGU010000364.1:0-3021 GCA_052274215.1 Clostridium sp.
TAAATAATAAATCAGAAATTTATCAATATATACATCGTATTGAAGAAGGTGTAAAAAAAAATGAAGGAGTGATAATGGTGAGAGTAGAAGGAGTAGAGAGGATATGTCCACTTTGTGGACAAGACAATAATTGTAAACATGGTCAAGGTGGATGTTGGTGTGATACAGTTAAAGTCCCTAAGTACATTTTAGATTTGATTCCTAATGATAAAAGGGGTAAAGCTTGTATATGTAAATCTTGTTTAGAAAAACACCAGAAATAAATGAAATTAATGATTATAGGTTAATCTCAGAAAAGGTAGTTTAATAAATGATATAAGTATGATTTATTAAACATCTATAATGATAAAATAGAAGGGTGATGGGAACATTTGAGACAAATAAGGATATTTAATAACTCCAATAAATTTTGTTTAGTGACGGAAGTAAATGATTTTATCAAGAATAATAAATTGAAAATTAATGACATCCAATATAGTTCAACTGGTGGTATGTTTTCAACTCAATATTCTGTTATGATTGTTATTGAAGAAGATGAAATATAAAGTTAGGACAGAGTTTTCTTATATATCGACGCAAGTAACCCCATATCATTAGATGTTGGGGTTAATATATTAAGTGCATATTGATATTCTGAATGTAATATAAATATAATTGAGTTACATTCACATTGAGGCTATATGACATTATTTAATCATTATAAATATACTCCATTTTCAAAACTTATCTACTAAATTTTGAAGTTATTATTGTCTAAAATTAAAAAGCATACAACATGGTTTTAATCATGTTGTATGCTTTTTATTGCAAAAATTGGCATTTAAGCAGTGGACATGTACAGTATAGTCCCTTTTATTTACTTTAATTTTAGGACCAGATAATCTAGTGATACCTACGAATTCAGGGCATGTAAATTATTTTGTGTAGCAAAAAATGAAGAAGGAAGAGGGAAGTTTTAACAAATAGCGAACAAAATTTGTTTTGCTAAAGACAGTTTATCTATAATATTTGTTGAGGTTAAATCAATGACTGAAAATTTGTTCAATTTTGATTCACACAAATTACAATTAGTGGTAAAATTATTATTATCTCACGATTACTAGGGATAATCAGTCCGATAGTAGTACATATAAAGGGGCTGTGAAATGTTTTATTTCTATCTTAATTTGGGAGGGGAAAAATTATGAAAAGTCTAATGAACAAATGGAATCAATTGAGTCTGGTAAAACGAATAATTGTAGGATTGATTGTTGGTATTGTCTTGGCCGTAACGATTCCGGAAACAGCAAAACCAATCATCATTTTGGGTTCTTTATTTGTAGGTGCTTTAAAAGCGATTGCGCCTATATTGGTCTTTTTCTTGGTAATGTCGGCCATATCCCAACATAAAAGTGGTCATCAAACCAATATGAAATCCATTATTGCCCTTTATCTTTTAGGAACATTCTTGGCTGGACTTGTGGCGGTTATTGTAAGCTTTATGTTCCCGATAAGCTTAACACTTGCAGCAGGCGTTAAGAATGTGACGCCTCCTGGAGGGGTCATAGAGGTTCTCAAAGCATTACTTATGAACCTTGTTGATAACCCAGTAAAAGCACTGTATAATGCCAACTATATCGGTATATTGTCTTGGGCAGTACTTCTTGGATTTGCATTAAGAGATGCGCCTGGTTCTACAAAAACGATGATTTCTAATTTTTCAGATGCAATATCCCAGATGGTTAGATGGATCATAAACTTTGCGCCACTCGGAATCATGGCTCTCGTATTTGATACTATTGTTACAAATGGAATAGAGTCCTTACTCAGCTATGGAAAATTGCTTGCAGTTTTGATTGGTTGTATGATCTTTGTAGCTCTTGTTGTCAATCCAATCATTGTGTTCGTAAATATTCGTAAAAATCCATTCCCACTTGTGTTTATGTGCTTAAAGGAAAGTGGTATTACAGCATTCTTTACACGTAGCTCAGCTGCAAATATTCCTGTAAATATGAGATTGTGTGAAAAACTAGGGTTAGATAAGGATACGTATTCGGTATCCATTCCATTAGGATCTACGATCAATATGGCTGGTGCAGCTGTTACCATTTCTGTTTTGACCCTTGCAGCGGTTAACACGCTTGGAATTCAAGTGGATATGCCTACGGCGTTAATCCTCAGTGTACTGTCAGCTGTATGCGCTTGTGGTGCTTCAGGCGTAGCTGGGGGTTCGCTATTACTGATTCCTCTAGCGTGTAGCTTATTCGGGATCCCAAATGAGATTGCTATGAAGGTAGTTGGTGTAGGCTTTGTCGTAGGTGTTTTACAAGATTCTTGTGAAACGGCACTTAACTCATCCACAGATGTACTCTTCACAGCAACAGCTGAATTTGCTCAGTGGCGTAAAGAAGGAAAAAAATCGTTATCAATAAATAAAAACTAAATCACGGTGTTGTTTTTTTATGCATATTGAAGCCATCTAATTGCAGTTTATGATCTGCGATTAGAAAGTAAAACCTGTCTGCATAGGGTCGTAGCAACTTTAGTCACAGGTGGATGTTAACAAATTAAATACGATGGAAAAAGTAAGCCGGTTGAGAGTCACATTAGCCGGCTTTTTTACAATTTTATTATTTATTATCGTTTAATTATATAGGAAAGAGCTTGCGGAAACCGCTGTGGATAACATCCTAACTGAAAATTAGGCAGAAAAATTTAGAAAAGCACCCAGTAGAGTATCCTAAAATTATTATTTGCATTTTAGTCGAAATATTACAATATGATAAAGTAAGAACAAAATAGTAATACTAAAACAAATATCAGTAATTCTAATGATTAAGAGCATCATTTCCAATTACAAATTTTCCAAATCTCTTAAATGGATATATAATAAACTGTGCTTTCCCTTTTATATCTTTACCATCTATATACGGGTTTTCCCATCTTCGGGCATCAAATGAATTAGCTCTATTATCTCCAAAAAACAAATATTTATTTTCTGGAATTTTAAATTTTTTATTAAAATCTTCCATATATACTACA
>DAVZGU010000365.1:0-3012 GCA_052274215.1 Clostridium sp.
TATTATTATTGTTTCAATAATTACTCTAGTTTATAGGTGAAATTTTTTTTGATTATCAAGTAGTTAACTTCAAGAGGCAACAAAAAAATACTAGATATGAAAAGGAGCTGAGAAATTGGTATCTTTTTTAGTTTTTGGAATAGTTTAATAGTAGGATATATAGTGTAAATACTTATATATCTAAAGATAATAAAAAAATAAAAAATTACCTTACTTTAAATGAATTTATCTTTTATAGGGGCGGTGAATGGGATGAATTGGAAAGAAGAATTAGTTTTACAGTTAAGAAATTTGACTATTGATAAAAACATTATTAGTAGAGCAATGCAAAACTTTGTTGAGGCGTTTAATAGTAATATAGACAAATACAAAATAAAGAATATTCGAGCGACAACAGATTCAAATGAATATATAGATATAACGTATTATAAAAAAATTGAAATAAAATGTTCTGATAAAAATGTTACTTTTATTTTATTTAATAAAGACAGGCTTCAGGAAAATATATCTATTAAATTGAGTATTGCTGAAAAAGTAGGGGGTTATTTCATTCAATATATTAATACGGAAGAACGTAACCCAAAATTGCGGGCATTTATTGATGAAAGTACTATTGATGGGATTTTTCAAGATTTATTTGAATTAAATGAAGAAGTAATAACTATGAATTAAGAAGCAATCAATTAAGAGCATCTGATTGGATGCTCTTTTAGCAACCTCAGTCGCAAGCTATTTAGGGAAATGCCACGGAGCACATTAACAAATTGCGAATGTAATTTGTCCTGTTATAAATCAACAACTTTAACATGAAATAAGCAAAATAGCTTAGCTCATGTTTTTTTGATTTACAGTAGCAAACAGAAATTGTTTACTTAGTTACCTGTTTAAGGTAATGATGGTATAATTAAATAAATATTTTGTATTGTAATGATTGAAAATGATGCTGACATAAGGATTGTAAAACAGTTTGATAAAAAAATTATAAAGTAATTATAGCTGTAGGAGATGAAAGAATGAATAGTGACTTCAATTTATCTGAATATATGAATAATGGGATTGAAAATGTTGTAAGGGGGATATTAAAGGCATCCTTTAAAAATCCAAAAGAAACAGCATTTGTATTAAAATATGTCTTATCAAGTAAGGAAGCGAAAAAGAAGAGGGAGAGCTTTGAAAGAAAAGGAGAAAACGTTCCTGCATTTTTGATTTCTAGTATAACCAGTAGATGTAACCTGTTTTGTAAAGGTTGCTATGCAAGAGAATTTAACTTCTGTGGAGAAGGAGTACAAAAACAACAGTTGTCTACCGAAAGATGGGAAAGTATCTTTACGGAAGCCAAAGAGATCGGAATTTCATTTATGCTGCTTGCAGGTGGAGAACCTTTAATGAGAAAAGATGTTATAGAAAAAGCAGCAAAGGTGAAAGAAATTATATTCCCCATATTCACCAATGGAATAATGCTCCAGGAAGAGTATGTAAAATTATTCCATGAAAATAGAAATCTTGTACCTATACTTAGCATTGAAGGGGATATGGAGCAGACAGATGGCAGGCGAGGAGAAGGAACTTATGAGGTTTTAATGAATGTAATGGACAAACTTAAGGAAAAAGGTATTTTGTACGGCGCTTCGGCTACAGTGACAACTGAAAATTTCATGACTGTCTCTAGTAAAGCTTTTTTCGACAAGCTATACAAAAAAGGCTGTAGGGCATTAGTTTTTGTAGAATACGTGCCTGTGATAAAAGAAACATGGAAGCTTGCACCTACTGATAATGAGCGCAAAAAATTGGAATGTGAGCAGCAAAAACTTAGAAAGCAGTATGAAGATGCTATTTTTCTATCATTTCCTGGTGATGAGAAATACTCAGGGGGATGTCTTGCAGCTGGAAGAGGCTTCTTTCACATTAATGTAGATGGCTCCGCAGAACCCTGTCCTTTCTCACCTTATTCTGATACAAACTTAAAAGACTGTACTTTAAGAGAGGCTCTGAAGTCACCACTATTTACAAAACTTAATGAAACAGGAATGCTGATTGGAGAACATGCGGGTGGTTGCCTTCTTTTTGAGAAAGAAAAGGAAGTTAAAGAATTAATTAGCAGCGGTAGATAAATTAAGGTGGGAGATCCATACTATAATAAAAAGAGAAATTCAGTGGGAGTATAAATCTCCTGCTGAAGTCGTTAATATTTCAGCTACGCAGGAGATGATTTAATGTATTCATATAATGAAATGGCTGTAGAAGAACTGAATAAATGGAAGAAAAAAATGAGAAAAAAATCTTCAATAGTTGAAAAGGCATCAAAGGGTATTCAAAACAAATTTAATGGAATGTTACCTGAAAAATATCATGAAATAATAACATCAGCCATAAAAAACATGATTAAAGTAGTTTTAGTTGGGTCCAAATATATTACTAAGGAGTCCCATATAAATCTATCGCTTCAAGAAAGGGAAGAATTAGCTGCACAAAAAACTAAGACATACAAAACTACTGCTATGATAGAAGGCGCAGGAACAGGTGCCGGTGGAATCCTTTTAGCATTTGCAGACTTACCTTTACTTCTAAGTATAAAAATTAAGTTTCTTTATGACATTGCTGCAATTTATGGATTTGACGTTAGTGATTACAAAGAAAGAATTTATATATTATATGTATTTCAACTTGCTTTTTCTAGTAAAAGCAATGTAAATGAAGTATTTGGTAGGATGGAAAATTTTGAAGAGTACTATCGTACATTACCTAGGGATTTTAATTCTTTTGATTGGAGAGCTTTTCAGCAAGAGTATAGAGATTATATTGATTTAGCAAAACTTTTACAAATGGTTCCTGGAATAGGGGCGTTTGTAGGAGCTTATGTTAATACTAAATTTATTGATAAACTTAGCGAAACTGCTGTTCAAGCTTATCGTATGAGGATATTATAATGATTTTAAATTGCAATATCATGAGAAAAGACTACATAAAATATTTATAGTTTATGTGTAAAGCGAGTAAAATCAATCGGTATAT
>DAVZGU010000366.1:0-3011 GCA_052274215.1 Clostridium sp.
GGTAATGGAGGTATTATAACTCCACCTCAGTGGTATTTCAAAAAATTAAAAACTATACTTGAAAAACATGGAATACTATTAATTATAGATGAAGTTCAAACAGGATTTGCAAGAACTGGTAAGATGTTTGCCATAGAACATTATGATATAATTCCAGATATAATTACAGTGGCAAAAGCTCTTGGAAACGGAATGCCGATATCAGCTTTCTGCACGAGTGATAAAATTGCAGCAACATTTACCAAAGCTTCCGCATCTACCTTAGGCGGAAATCCAGTAGCTGCAAGTACTGCTATAGCTGTACTTGACTACATTGAAAAGAATAACTTATGTATAAACGCAGAAAATTTAGGAATAAAATTAAAAAGTGGCCTTCTTAAACTTAAGGAAAAGTACCCAATAATTTATGATGTTAGAGGTATAGGCCTCATGTTAGGTGTAGAGCTAGTAAAAGAAAATGGTGAACCAGCGTTTAAAGAAACTGACTTTGTATTAGAGATATTAAAGGATGAAGGCATTCTTTTAGGTAAAAATGGAATAGGTAGAAATGTGCTAGCTTTCCAGCCACCGCTTGTTATAACAGAAAATGATGTAGACTTTATGATAGACAAATTAAATTTAGCTTTGTGTAAATTATGTTAGTTTCCACGTGCTAATATAATACAATATGTTCATTAATGATATATTCGCATAAAAAAACTAAGTCTTAACTTTTAAGACTTAGTTTTTTATTGTGGTTATGTGTTTGTATTGCTGAAAAACAAATGATAAATATTACATATCTCTAGGATCTATATCATTAATCATTTTTGCAGTCCCCAGTATGTACCATTTAACTTCCTTTTTCTCTACGCTTGATACTTTACCAAGTATTCGAGATTTAGACATAAGTCCTGCAAGTGAACCTACAAATGAAGGTGTATTTAATTGTACTTTCTTGATTTTTTTCACACTATCTATATCTTTAACTGTAGGCGCCTTAGGAATAGAGTTGTTTATTTCTTTACTCGTTTTACCTTTTTCTTTACTGGTAGCCCCCAAATCTTCTAGTGTTTTATAGATTTTTTCCATCATATGTTTTTTTCTTTCAATACTTATGCTAGGACTTTCAACTTCTGTGTGTTCTAGTGATCTTTTCATAATCATCGTTCCTTCCTTTAATTACAATAACCTAATAATGTGTTTATATCTATTATAGCATGATTGTTAACACTTTTTTTAAAAATACTGAAATATAAAATAGTGCAACTAATGACGCTATTTCATTTCAATTAAATTATCCCAATATTTCTTTGGCATATGTTGCATTTGTAGTCTTTTATTACTCCTTTCTTGTATGCCAATACTTTTATGAAAAACTTTCCAAAGGTTTTGATAGAATAACTCTTCCTTCTCATTACTTTCTAATTTTTCAAATTTCAAATCCCTTAATATCCATTCATGATTTTCATAAACTATACCTGTTTTTCTCTTCACATCATGAATTATCCATTTTTCATTTGTAAGTCTTTCTTTAAAGTGATTTGCTATGAGCTCAAGAATATTGTAAGTAGGTTCAATTGCTGCATACAATATGCCCTTGAATTCTTGAAATCTAATTAATCCTAAAAATCTATGTGCTTCAAATGCAACTTTTCTAGAATATTTCTGTACTTCATTTACAATGTCATCTGTTAGAAAATCATTAACTTTACTCCCTAACTTAAACCCTAACTGTATATATTTAAATAATATTAACTCTATTCCTTGTACCCCAGATAAAAATGCTTGATACACATGAATTAATGCATCTTTCGAGATTTTTTCTAGTATTGACTTAGATACTTTATTTGATTTTACTATATCAGTTTCTATAAGCTTGTCCTTATATATCATATCAAAAGTATAGCTATCTTCCCTATCTATGCTTTCAGGTATTCTATCATAGTAACAAGCATATACAACAGATAAAAACCCATCAAAACTTCCATCATAAATGTATCTAAACAAATAAATCACTCCTTTGAGTAAACAAGCTCAGTTGTTGTGGCTTATCAAAACTTTCATAGTCTAATAAATAATTTTTGATCCGTCCTCTTTCCATCGCCTTATCTCCATAAAATTTACCGCTACAAGTTATAAAGTATCTAGCTCTTTTGAGCACCACCCCTATTTTTTTTAAATTGTCATAGGAAAGATTGCAAAGTCTTCTTGATTTTACAATTCTTAAAGCTGATGTTACTCCTATTCCAGGCACCCTAAGTAATGTTTCATAGGGTGCGTTATTTACTTCTAACGGAAACTTATCCAAATTATTTAATGCCCAAAAGGCTTTAGGATCTAAATTTATATCAAAGTTCGGATTTTGCTCATCTAATAGTTCATTTGCCTTAAATCCATAATACCTTAAAAGCCAATCTGCTTGATACATTCTATGTTCTTTTAAAAGTGGAGGAGTGCTTTGAATAGCGGGTAAATTTGCATGCTGCACCACTGGCACATAAGCAGAATAATACACCCTCTTAAGCCCAAAAGTATTATATAATCCTTCTGTAAGACTAATTACTCTTAAATCGCTTTCATTAGTTGCCCCTACCATTATCTGAGTACTTTGTCCACCAGGAGTAAATTTGGGAGCTTTAAATCCTTTTTTCTTATATTCATTAGACTCTATTATACTGTGTTTAATAAGTCCCATAGGTTTTAATATATCTGCCTTATTCTTTTGAGGCGCTAAGAGTTTTAAGCTTTTTTCTGACGGCAACTCAATATTTACACTCATTCTGTCTGCATACAATCCTGCCTCATATATGAGCTTTGGATCAGCGCCTGGAATAGCCTTTACATGAATATATCCATTAAATTTGTGAATCAGTCTTAAATCCTTTAAAATTCTAACTAAATTTTCCATCGTGTAATCCGGGCTTCTTTCTACCCCGGAACTTAAGAATAATCCTTCAATATAATTTCTTCTATAGAAATTTATAGTTAAATCTACTACTTCTTTTGGAGTAAAACTTGTTCTCTGCGCA
>DAVZGU010000367.1:0-3009 GCA_052274215.1 Clostridium sp.
TAACAAAATAGCTTAAAACTCCACTAAGCACCGTTGCTCCTATTGTAACTAAAATTACTAATCGCAATCTCTTTTTTATAATATTAAAATATTCCACTAACTCCATTATTTACCCTCCGCCAATTGATTTTCTAGTTGCATTACAATTTCATCTTGTGGATCTATTTTTTTAGCCATATCTAAATGTATCCTCGCCTGCGCAAAGTTTTTAACATTTAAATAACACATAACAAGATTTGTACATATCTCTATAGACTTTGTAACCTCAAACGCTTTCCTAAAATATTGAATAGCTGCTTCGTAATTTTCAAGACAAGCATAGTTAATACCAAATTCATTTACTACCTCTATCAAATCGTTGTCAATTGCTTGTGCTTCGTTTAAATAATAAATTGCCTTCTCGTAATTTTGTAAATTCCTGTATGCTACAGCAGTGTGATAATATATATCTGCTCTATCTCCTAATTGTTCCATTAAAGGAATAAAAATTTCAAGTGCACCTTTAGGGTTATTAGATACTAAATCTTTTGCTTTTTGAAAATTTGTTATGGTTTCCATATCATTTTTAAGTTCAATAACCGCTTCCGTTTGTTCTCCACCATTAATAGTATAATTGCTTATTGCCATTAACGCTAATTCATGTTTATTTTCACTATTTAAGACTAGCGCCTCATATAAATATGGATTACTGTAATTAGCGATTTGTTTAGCTTTTTCTACAAGTTTAAGTTGTTCATCCTTGAATATAACATTGGTAACTCTTAGTTTATCAACTAACAAAAAAATCTTATCGTAATTATCGATATTTTCTTCTATAGTTAACAACCCTTTTAAGATGATAAATGCTTCTTCATAATTTTCATTCTGAATTTCTTTAAATATAACGCCCTTAATAAAACCTATTGAATTTGGAATAGCATTTATAATTTGTTTATACTCTTTATTATATTTAAAAAGTTCATCTGCTCCTAAAACATAGAACATTCCTTCTATAAATAGATTAACTGGTATGTTGTCAAAATCTTCTTTATTCTTTACTTTTTGAATTATCTCGTTAGTTCTAACTGGGAAATATATATCATCCAAAATCACAAAGTCATTGATTTTGCTGTCTTTTTTTATTTCTAGAAAGAGAAGAACTGATAATTTTTCTGAAAAATATGTTTTAATATCCATGCTTACACCTCCCTAATGATTTTAAAATTTATGCCACAAGTGTTACTATTAATAATAATATACTGAGGCTGATTTGTAAACCATATAAAATCATAATAATGAAAATTATGGTTAAATATGAATTTAATTGTCACCTACGATGATGTAATATTAACGATTTCTGAAATGCCGTTAAATCATTTTAATTTGTGCCTGCTTCATCAACTATTGACATAACATTTTCTTTTAGCTCAGTTATTTTTTTAGATGTATTCTCTAAGGAATTTCCTTTAACAGATAAATAAATTTTCATTTTTGGTTCAGTTCCAGAAGGCCTAACTACAAACCAAGAACCATCATCTAAGACAAACTTTAATACATTTGATTTTGGCAATTCAATTATTTTCTCTTTATTTGTGATTAAATCCACTTCTAAACCAGCTCTATAATCCATTTTTTTTATAATTTTATTATTACCTATTAATCCATTCATTGAATTTCTTAAATGTTCTATTATATTACCTATTTTTTCTGCGCCATCTTTTCCTGCAAGTTCTATTGAAACTAAACCTTCCTCGTAGTATCCATGTTCTTTATAAATATCCATCAAAGCATCATACAAACTCATGCCTTTATTTTTATAGTAGAGTGTCATTTCACAAATTAGCATTGCAGCTATTACTGCATCTTTATCACGCACAAAATTTCCGGCTAAATAACCAAAGCTTTCTTCAAACCCAAATATAAATTCTTTTTCACCCGCATTTTCAAACTCTTTAATTTTTTCTCCAATATATTTAAATCCTGTAAGCACATCTAACACTTCAACATTATATTTTTCCCCAATACTCTCTACCATATTTGTAGTAACAATAGTTTTTATTACTACACCATTTTTAGGTAATCCATTAGTTTCACTTAATGAGTTTAAAATATAATTACTTAATAATACACCTGTCTGATTCCCTGTAAGAACCTTATATTTTCCTTCTTTATCTTTAACTACTACTCCAATCCTATCACAGTCAGGGTCTGTACCAAAAATAATGTCTGGATTAATATCTTTTGCCATAATAAGTGCCAATTCAAATACCTTTGGTTCTTCTGGATTAGGATATGGTGCTGTGGGGAAATTCCCATCTGGCATTTCCTGTTCTTTTACAACAAATACATTATTATATCCTAATTCTTTTAACACTCTTCTAACAGGTACGTTTCCAGCGCCATGAATAGGAGTATAAATTATTTTTAAATCCTTAGCATATTCCTTAACTAGGTCTTTTCTCATAGTTAAATTTTTAACCTTATCAATATATGATAAATAAAGATTCTCTCCAATTATTGTTAGCATTCCATTGGTTTTTGCTTTATGAAACTCCATAGTTTTAACCTTAGAAAAATCTTTTACGCTAGCTGCACAATTTATAATTTGGCTTGCAGCTTCATCAGTGACTTGTCCACCATCATCTCCATAAACCTTATATCCATTGTACTCTTTAGGATTATGTGATGCTGTAATAACAATACCTGCTTTGCTTTTTAATGCGCGTACAGCATAAGATAAAATTGGAGTTGGTGTTAATTGTTCAAATAAATTAACAAAAATACCATTACCACAAAGAGTTTCTGCAGAAGCTGTTGCAAATTCCTTAGACATATTTCTTGAATCATACGCTATGCTAACTGATATATTTTCCTTATATCTTGAGTTCAAATAATCTGCTAACCCTTGAGTAGCTTTACCTATGGTATGTATGTTCATTCTGTTTGTTCCTGCTCCAATTACACCTCTTAATCCCCCTGTACCAAACTCTAAATCCTTGTAAAATCTATCTTCTATTTCTTTTTCATCCA
>DAVZGU010000368.1:0-3009 GCA_052274215.1 Clostridium sp.
TCAATTATATCACTAAATATTAGTATTTCAATAATATTATAATTATATTTAGGATATTAGTCATTAGAAATAAAAAAATTAATTATCCTAAAATTTTAAATAGTAGCAATGTTAATAAAGTCCCAAAAACGCCACCAAAAACAACTTCTAAGATAGAATGAATTTCTGAATCAACCCTACTTTGTGCAACAATTACAGCTAGCAAATAGGATAACACCATAATTAAAGGTTCATTCGTTAATAATGTTATGGCTGTAGCTACTGAAAAAGCTATGGTACTGTGACCGCTGGGCATTCCTCCTCTGAGTGGAGTTCCCTCGCCATAAATTGCCTTAACTATTACTGTAGCAATGCAAATTATAACCAACATAAAAAAAATCATGTCAGGGTCAGATTTTTTAAGCTTTAACATCACTGTCATATTAAAGGGAGTTATTCTATCCCAAAATATCACGTAACCAACTAAGACTGAATTTATAGCGGTTACTAGTACTGCACCAGCAGCGACATTTTTAGCAATTTTGGCTAGTGGGTGATAAAAATTTGTTGTAGCATCTATGGCACATTCTACTGCCGTATTTATCATTTCAGCAACAATGACCATTGTTATCGTCATTGTAATAATTAAAAGTTCTATCTTTGACAAATCATAAAAAAAAGTGGCAGTAAGCACTACTATTGTAGTTAACATATGTATCTTCATATTTCTTTGCGTGCGAATGGAATATATGATTCCTTCAATGGCATAATTAAAACTATCAACTAATTTCTTAACCTTCATACTTAACCACCTTTAAAAATATTCTCATGCGCTAAGACACATGAAACTAACCATAAATGTTATCCTACCTAGATATTTTAAAATTGTTCAATATCTCTTCTTCTCTTTTTCTCATAATATCTTTTGGCTCTTCCTCCATGTGGTCATAACCTAACAGATGCAAAATTGAATGCACTGTAAGATAAGCACATTCGCGAGTAAATGAATGACCGAATTCTTCACTTTGTTGCTTTGCTTTTTCCAGGGATAATGCAACATCCCCAATTACTAGCCTTTCATCATATAAATCACTTTGGTCAAATTCATAATTTACATACACATCTTTAAACACCTTATTTTCTGGATAATGTAACATAGGGAAAGATAGTACATCTGTAATTTTATCGATTCCTCTATGCTCTAAATTTATTTTTCTGATTTCTTCGTTGTCAATAAAGATAACACTTACTTCATTATCTATAAAAAGTTTTTCTTCTTTAAGCGTATACTCAATGACATCTTTTATAACAGTTTCAAGTTCACTCGAAACTTCAATCTTATTTTGCCTATTATCAATAAAAATCATACTTGTTTCTACTCCTTTATTCTAACCTCATCTTTTTATTTTCATGTTCCTTATCTTTTTGCCATTTGTCCATTGGATACTCTATTCTCTCATGGTATATTCCGGAAAGCGCTTTTAAAAATGCCTTTCTTATCTTTTCTAAATCTTTTAAAGTTAAATCGCAATTATTTAGTTGTCCATCATTAAGTCTGCTTTTTATTAGCTTATTAACCATTTCCTCAACTTTACCTTTTGTAGGATTTGGAATTGATCTTACAGCTGCTTCCACTATGTCTGACAACATTATAATTGCCGCTTCCTTGCTTTCGGGACTCGGTCCCTGGTATCTAAAATCTTCTTCTTTAATTTCATCTGGATTGTCACTAGAATTTTTCATAGTTATATAAAAATAATTAACTAAAGTCGTCCCATGATGCTGCCTAATGATATCTTGAATTACTTTAGGTATTTTAAATTCTTTTGCAAGCTCTAACCCATCCTTTACATGAGAAATAATTATAAGTGTACTTAAATTTGGAGTTATTCTATCATGCGGATTATCATTTCCTAATTGATTTTCTTTGAAAAAATATGGTCTCTTTATCTTCCCAATATCATGATAATATGCAGCGGCCCTTGCAAGAACAGGATTCGCTCCAACGGCTTCTGCTGCAACCTCTGACAAGTTAGCTACAAGCACAGAATGATGATAACTTCCTGGCGCCTCCAAAAGTAGCCGCTTTAGTAGTGGGTGGTTAGGGTTTGATAGTTCCAAAAGTTTCACTGTAGTCACTATATCAAAAAAGCTTTCAAAAAACGGCAAAAATCCTATAGTAAGTACTCCAGATATAAGACTTGCAAGATACACCAGTCCTGCCTTTTTTAAAACGTCAATTATACTATTGCTTAGCAAAAATCCCATAGATAGATACACCATAAGGTTTATTATTGCAATATATATAGCTGAATATAATATGTCGTTTCTTTGTTGCATTTTCTTTAATATCATAACCCCGACAATAGAATTTAGCACCGCTAATATTGTTATTTCAAAATTAAAATTAACTGCAACACTAATTAGAATGCAATTAAGAATATTTAAAGCTATTGATACTTCATCATCGATTAAAATGGTCATAAGCATTGGCACGCAAGCTAATGGAATTACAAACAAAGAAATTATGCCTAGTGTTCTAGCCAGCAGTATAGCTATGATGCTAAGAAGATTAATCATAATTAATTTTTTTGTATCATTAAAAATTTCCACATGATACTTATATAAATAAAACCATTGAAGCAATATAACTAGACATACAAGCGCTGCTAAACTTGTATATAATGACCATTCAAAATTACTAGTATTGTCTAGAAGTCCTAAGGATTCTAAAAGTGCCTTTTGCTCAGAGGTTATTGGTTCCCCCTCTTTTACAATAATCTGATCCTTCTTAATCATAACAGGTTTAACACTTTTCCTTGCTTCTTCTATTAACACATCTGTACTTTTTTTATCATAAATTGAATTAGGACGAACTTCTACATTTGCGATAGACATCCCTATTGTTCTTATTTCCTTAGGAAAATTTGAGTTATTAATAAGTGTAGCAATAATCCCCTTTGCCAATATAATTTCTTCAGGTTTATTTTCATTTATTGTAGTTATATCATAAAGGGTTGTTATAGTATC
>DAVZGU010000369.1:0-2997 GCA_052274215.1 Clostridium sp.
CATACTTAACAAATCAAAACATAAAGAAAATAAACTACTTGGTGTTAACTCACCCTCATGAAGACCATAGTGCGACACGTTCCTAGCTAAAAAGGTTAGGCACTAAAAGAAGAACGTAAGGTTCGACAATTAGTAGAACTGATATTTTGATTGAGTAGAATGATAGAGTAACGTCTTGAAATGCTTACACTGATACTTCGATTGGCAGATATTTATGTAATAAAATAACTGTCAAAAGCTCGGTGAAGTCGGCTGAGAGTTACCGTAAGAAGAAATTCACGAAAGCTGTTCAGAGGTGAATGGTGTAACTTATAGGCCGGGTGTCTATAAAATATTTATGGTGAGAATGAGTTACTAAACTCTGACGAACTTGCGAATGTAAGGGTCTATACTTCAGATATATATAAATGTATATGGCATAAATTATGCAGTATGTGAGGTTTAGTAAAAATTGTGGTTATGAAAAACCTTGTATTGTTACAGGCAATACCAAGCATACAGGCTCAAAGCAAGCACCTAAGGATATATGAACAGATAAAAATATCGGAACGTGGAAAGTTCCAAACAGGGAGATAATTACACATCAATGAGCTGTGGATAACGAAAGTTTTAAATTATATAAGTTATCTTTATTGGAATGAGAGTAGGGGTATAGTACCGAAGAAACAGTGATAATAAACTGTGGAGGGATAGCCCCAAGTCATATATTAATGAAATTTTGAGAAATTAATAAACGTAGCTTCGAGTAAGACAAAGAAAATTGTCTTTCCAAATGAACAATTAGTTCAAGAAGGGGGATGATGCCTATGTTGGGTTCTGCGAAACTAAAACAAAAGAAGATTAGACATTCAGAGTATTATGATATGGTAGAAATTTTTGATGAATTATATGAAAATAGCAAGCAAGGAAGGAAATTCAATAACCTTATGGGATTGATAACTTCTGAAAATAACATAAAACTAGCATATAGAAATGTCAAAAATAATACCGGAAGTAATACGTACGGAGTTGATAGACTTACAATTAAAAATATATCAGATATACAAGAAGATTTATTTATAAAAATTGCAAGGAAAAAGTTATCATATTATAAACCTCAACCTGTGAGGAGAGTTGAAATACCAAAACACGATGGCAAAACCAGACCACTTGGAATACCTACAATCTGGGACAGGATAATACAGCAATGTATATTACAGGTCTTAGAACCAATCTGTGAAGCAAAGTTTCATGAAAGAAACAATGGGTTTAGACCAAATAGGTCAACAGAGAATGCAATGGCTCAATGTTATAAGATGATTCATCATCAAAAACTATATTTTGTTGTAGATATTGATATTGAAGGATTTTTCGATAATGTAAATCACTCGAAACTCAGAAAACAGATGTGGTCAATTGGTATACAAGACAAACAATTAATCTGTATAATCTCTGAAATGCTAAAAGCACCTATAATGTTATGTAACGGAAAACTTACAATCCCACATAAAGGAACCCCGCAAGGGGGTATTTTATCACCATTGCTTTCTAATATAGTGTTAAATGAATTGGATTGGTGGGTTGCGAGCCAGTGGGAAACCATGCAAACACATTTTCCGTATTCACCTGTGTACCATAATAATGGAACAATACACAGAGGTAACATATGTACTGCATTAAGAAGGAGTAATCTTAAAGAAATGTATATCGTAAGATATGCTGATGATTTTAAAATTTTCTGTAAAAAACGTAGTGATGCAAATAAGATATTTATAGCTGTCACTCAATGGCTAGAAGATAGATTAAAACTGAAAGTCAGTAAAGAAAAATCTAAAATCATCAATTTAAGAAGGCAGTATTCGGAATTTCTAGGGTTTAAGCTTAAAGCAATATTAAAGAGGAATAAATATGTTGTTAGGTCACATATGTCAGACAAGGCTATTAAAAATGTCAAAAATAAACTTAAAGAAGTAATCAAGGAGATAGAATATCCTCAGAATAATAAGGAAGAATATAAAGCAATAATGCGATATAATTCTCTGATATGGGGAGTACATAACTATTATCAAATTGCTTCAGAGGTAAATCTAGATTGTGCAAAGATAGCTTATGCCATAAATAACTCTCTTAAAACAAGATTACGGGGTAGAATTACTAGAAACGGAACACTCAAAGAAGGATATATTAAACAAAAATACGGAAATAGCCAACAACTAAGATTTATAAATGGCAATCCCTTAACACCTGTTAAATATATCCGAACCAGACCTCCTTTATATAAAAGGGTAAGCGTAAATAAATACACACCAGAGGGAAGAAATGAAATTCATAAATCCTTAGGTATAAACATGAATATTCTTACAGCACTTACGAAAAATGTAGACCAAAAGGTAAGCATAGAATTGGCAGATAATAAAATCTCATTATATGCGGCCCAACATGGTAAATGTGCAATCACTAAGAAGGTTCTCAAATTAAATGAAATATATTGTCATCACAAAATACCAAGAGAATATCAAGGAACTGATGAATACAAAAACCTAATCATAGTGAGTTCGAATGTTCATATATTAATTCATGCTACCACAAGGCAAATCATAGAGGAGTATTTGAATAAAGTGAAACCTAGTGAAGAAATGATAACAAAGATCAATAAAATGAGAAAAATGTCTAAGGTTGAAGTTATAGTTGTTTTATAGCAATAGTTTCAGCAATTCTAAAAATGAGTTTTTATCAGAACATATTAAATTAATTTCAAAAATTAAAAAGTAATTAATAAATGATGGAACGCCGTATGAGTTCGAAAGTCTCATGTACGGTGCGGGTCGGGGGAAAATCTGGAGATTATATCAAATGATTACCTATCGACATTAGGTGGAGCAGATGCAGTAATAAAAGGATTTGATATTGGAACGGTATATATGCCTAAGGTAACTAGCAACACCAAGACATTTAAAGATGTAGTTAGTGCAATGAATAGTAAAGGTTTAAAAGCAACTTCACCAAATCCAGGAGATA
>DAVZGU010000370.1:0-2997 GCA_052274215.1 Clostridium sp.
AAATAAATTAGAATAGTTAAACATTAAAATAAAATTTAATTTGAAGGGTAGGATATGCATGAAAATAAGGAGTATTCCTTTTTCACCTCCAGACATAACTAATACAGAAAAAAAGCTTGTAATGGAGGTTCTAGATTCAGGGTGGATTACAAGTGGGCCTAAGGCTATGGAATTTGAAGATAAAATTGCTAAGTATTGTAATGCAAGTAATGCAGTAGCACTTTCAAGTGCAAGTGCGGGCTTAGAACTTATATTAAAGGTTTATAACATTTGCGAAGGTGACGAAGTTATTACAACACCTTATACATATACAGCTACAGCAAGTGTAATAATCCATAGGGGAATTAAGCCAACTTTTGTAGATGTTAAAGAAGGCAGCTTTTTAATAGATGAGCAAAAATTAGGTATGACAATTACACCTAAAACGAAAGCTATAATCACTGTAGATTTTGCAGGGGTTCCTGTAGATTATGATGCAATAAAAGAAGTGCTTAAGGAAAAAAACAGAGAAGATATTATATTTATATCAGATTCAGCTCATTCATTTGGAGCAATATACAAGGGGAATAAAGTTGGAACACAGGCTGATTTTAATGTTTTTTCGTTCCATGCGGTGAAGAATTTAACAACATCAGAAGGGGGAGCAATTGTTTTTAATGATAATAATTTTAATGGGAAGGAGGATTTATTGCGAGAGTTTAAAATAACGTCCTTTCAAGGTCAGTCAAAGGATGCATTGGCTAAGATGAAAGCAGGAGCTTGGAAATATGATATCATAACAGATGGGATGAAATGTAATATGACAGATATTAGTGCAGCTATAGGGATTTCACAACTTCAAAGATATGAAGGAATGATTGCGCAAAGAAGAGCTATTTTTAATGTGTATACAAAAGCTCTTGAAACTAAACAGTGGGCGATCATTCCTTTTACAAAGGATGAAAATAGAGAGACATCATATCATTTATATCCTTTAAGAGTAAAAGGGATTAATGAGATGCAAAGAGATGAGGTAATCCAAAAACTTGCAGATATAAGCATAGCTACAAATGTTCACTTTACGCCTTTGCCAATGTTTACACTTTATAAGAATCTTGGGTATTGTATAAAGGATTATCCAAATGCATATGATCAATATGCAAATGAAATAACGCTTCCAGTTTACTCAACGCTTAAGTTAGAAGATGCAGAGTATGTGGTGCAAAAAGTAATAAGATGCGTAGAAGAGATAATGGGATAAAACTCAAATCTAATTAGTATTGTCAACTATATAAAAGGAGGTCCTATTATGAAGGTTAAATTTTATACATCTACAAGAGAATATACTAATAAAAAATCGGAATTTAACAATGCTGTTTTAGGAGTTATGGAAAGAGGAATATCTATGCTAGGCACAGAGGTAACTGACTTCGAAGAAGCAGTTAAAGAATTTACTGGAGCTAAATATGCAATTGGTGTTGCATCGGGTACAGATGCCTTAGTAATGGCTTCTGATATACTAGGTTTTAAAGATGGTAAAGAAGTAATAACATCACCTTTTACTTTCTTAGCGTCTACATCTTGCATTGCAAAGCATAGGGCAAAACCTGTATTTGTAGATATTGATGAAGAAACTTTTAGTATAGATGCAAGCAAAATAGAAGAAAAAATAACGAAAGATACTGTAGGAATTATCCCAATTCATTTATTTTCACAAATGAGTGATATGGATAAAATTATGGACATAGCCAGTAGAAATAATTTGAAGGTTTTAGAAGACGCTGCGGAATCTTTTGGTATGAGATGGAAAGGGAATGGATCAGACTTTAGACATGCAGGTACAATGGGAGACTTTGGTATTTTCTCATTCTTTCCTACCAAGACTCTAGGAGCCTATGGTGACGCTGGTATGATAGTAACTAACGATGAAAACTTAGCACGTATCACTAAAATGTACAGGGTCCATGGAGCTTCTAAGAAGTATCATTATGATTACATTGGATATAATTCAAGGTTGGATTCAATTCAAGCAGCTATATTACAAGTGAAAATGAAATATATAAATGAAGCAATTCAAAAGAGAAATCATATTGCAAAATTATATATAGATAGATTACAAAACTGTGAGTTTATTAAAATACCTAAAATTAAAGGAAATCAAAAGCCGGTGTATTATGTATTTAACATATTAGCTGAAAGAAGAGATGAACTTTGCGAATATCTAAAAGTTAATGAAATAGGAAATAGTATTTATTATCCAATACCACTTCATCTTCAAAAATGTTTTGAATACTTAGGATATAAAAAAGGTGATTTCCCAGTATCTGAAAGAATAGCAAATGATATCATTGCACTTCCTATATACCCAGAGATAACTGAGGAAGAAGTAGAATTTGTTTGTGAAACTATTAAGAAATTCTATAAAAAGTAAAAAAGAACATTCCATAATTAGTTGGACTAATTATGGAATGTTCTTTTGTTTTAAATAATTATGGTGATATGGACGGTTCATGTAAGTGTGATTTTAAATTTTTAATGTAAGCCCTTACCTTATAAATTTCTACTGCTGTAAGTAATGTTGGTGGTCCTAGTTTAGATAAAAAATTAATGACTTCTGTACTTTCTTGTACAGTGTCTTTAGCATATGCGTAATCTGGTTTTAGCAATATACAGCCTATTATACAACCTATTATGGCTGGGGATGTGTTAAATTTAATATCTTTTAGTTTTGATTTGAAGATAGCATTATTAATTCTATCTACTAAGGCTTTTCTGGGGTGACATGAATTTATTGTTTTAAATATAATAATAACCCCCTTAAAAACTATATATACTAATTATAGTATATGAAACTTAGGGGTAAGTGATATAGGCATATTAAATTATATTATAGGTATAAAAATAATGTATAATAGATTTAGATATAATATAAAAGCTCAAAAGGAGAGAATTATGGATAATGAAATTAAAGAAATGTTAATACAAATGCAAAAGGATATTAAAGATATTAGTTTAAGA
>DAVZGU010000371.1:0-2994 GCA_052274215.1 Clostridium sp.
TCGCCTACGTTGACCCAGGTAATTTCGCTACTAATATTAGTGGGGGATCAACATTTAATTATGAACTTATTTGGGTTGTTCTTTGGAGTAATGTTATAGCAATATTTTTACAAACTATGTCAGCTAAATTAGGTATAGCTACTGGTCATAACCTAGCAGAAATGTGTGCTAAAGTTTTTTCAATACCTGCTAATTGGATCTTTTGGATAATTGCAGAACTGGGTGCTATGGCAACCGACTTAGCCGAATTTATGGGTGGAACCTTAGGCTTATACTTGTTATTTCGTATTCCAATGGTATACGCAGGTTTAATCACTGGGTTACTTACTTTTGTAATTGTATATACAGAAAAATATGGTCAAAAAGTAGTAGAAGTCATTATAACTTTATTAGTTACAGTGATTTGTGTTGCTTATACCTTAGAACTTTTTCTCGCTAAGCCAGATTGGGCTCAAGTTGGTTTACACACTTTAGTCCCAATGCTGCCTAATGGTGCGGCGGTATTTATTGCGGTTGGAATGCTGGGAGCTACAGTAATGCCTCATGTGATATACTATCACTCTCAATTAGTTCAAAGTAGGAGAATTGACAATTCAGATAAAGAAAAAATAAAACATTTACGTATGGAGAAAATAGATATATCAATAGCAATGAATATTGCTTTTGTTGTTAATGCAGCAATGGTAATAGTGTCTGCAGCAGTATTTTATAAAAATGGGATTCAAGTAAATACCATCAATCAGGCACAAAAGTCCTTACAACCATTATTGGGATCACTATCAAGTAGTGTCTTTGGGATTGCTTTACTTGCATCAGGACTTTCCTCTTCTGCAGTTGGAACCATGGCAGGTCAAACTACTATGAAAGGTTTTGTGAATTTAAATATTCCAATAAATCTAAGAAGACTTGTAACCATGGCTCCTGCAATGATTATTATATGTCTTGGACTTAATCCTATAAATGCGCTTATATTAAGCCAGGTTGTATTAAGTTTTATACTTCCCTTCCCTATTATTCAAATGTTGATCATCTCTAATCGTAAAGACTTAATGGGAATCTTAGTTAATGAAAAATCAACCCAATTTTTAGGTGTTTTAATTACAATTATGATAATACTATTTAATGCCGCCCTTGTATATCTTACTCTTAAAGGCCAGGCCTAAAGGGCTATTGTCAATCTGAATAATAGTGCTTGGGGTTGTAGTATATTTCTAAACATTTCCTTCATAGCATTGAGCACTTCATTTAACTCGTAAAATTTTGTTCGTTAATATAATCTCTTAAAATTTGTTTTGATAAATTTGACATAAAAATACTCGTCCTTACAATATTGAGATAATAAATTATCTCAAATATTATCAAGAAAGAGTACTTTTAAATCTGTTCACACACAAAATTATTTATGGATTTATATAATTTAATATTGATTATTTATTACTTTGTATATTTTCCAAATCCATATTAATTTTCTGGTATATTATATCAGCCTGCATTTGAGTAATTACATTACTTTTAACTAATGAGCTTAATTCATTAAATACGTTAGTATTATTTATTATCCCAATTTGATTTGTTGAATTTGGGGCGCTTGTTCCGGTTATTCCTGGTGTTCCTGTGCCTGTTCCTGCTGTTCCCGTTGTTCCTGCTGTTCCCGTTGCTCCTGTTGTTCCTGTTTTCCCTGTTGTTTCTGCTGTTCCTGTATTAGGCGTTGTTGCATTACTAGTATTTGTGGCTGAACCTTGTGACATATTTTTTGTTATTGCAGCAAGTACCTTTTTTGACTGGGTATTTGTTATTGTATTAGCAGTAACTAGTTTTTTAAGAGTATTAGAATAAAGTGTTTTCATTGTGGCTGTTGATATAGCTTGGTTAGATTTATTAGTTTGGTTAGTTGTGTTAGTGTTATACATTGGAGTTTTAGTAGAGGTTGACATACCACAACTAGTAAATACTAAAATAATCATACTAACACTAACTAATATTAAAGGAAACTTTGTATTTTTCATTTTTTAGCCATCCTTCATGTATATATTTTATTTTTTATTACTTAATTATGATTAGGATAAATGTATGAAAATATACTTTAAATGAATTCACGTATATAAATTATTTTATATTAGCATATGAATGTTAGGAAAACGAAAGAATACAAATTTAATCAGATAAGATAAATCCTATAGCTTAAAGATAAAAAGTGGTAAAAGAGAGAAATATAGTTCCACACTTCTCTCTTTGTATAATTCTAACCCTTCACCAATAATTTAGTTAGGGATTTTATTTTATTAGTTTTTTCTCTCATTATATCTATAAAAGGTTTAGGATTTTCAATGAAAATAATAATAATATCTTTAGGTTCTGAAAAATCTAAGGCAGCTTTAAATGCTTCAGACTCTACTAGAACTTTCTTTATGTTTGTACTAGTAAAATTGGATTTTAACACTCCTTTTTCTACAATATCTGCTACTTCGCCTTTAGCCCTGCCTCTTCTATCTTCATTTTCCTTTATAAAAATGTAATCTAAATTTTCTCCTGCATATTTACCAACTTCAAGTATAAAGCTATCAAGTCTATCTCCTGGCGACCCAATAACTCCTATAAGTCTATTATGTTGCATATTCTTAAGTGCATTAAATACAGCCTTGTAGCTTGCTATGTTATGCCCATAATCTAAGATTACCATTACACCATTAACAAAATATTGGTTAAATCTTCCCGGATTTTGATTTTCATCACAGTAAAATGACATTAAACCTTGCTCTATAGTATCATAATCTATGCCCATCCCTATTGCAGCTCCGCAGGCTAACATGGCATTTTCTATATTAAACTTAAGAGCACCTTTCATTGTTATTCCTATATTATTTATCTTAATTAACTTTTTAATGTTATCATTTTTTTGTACAATTATATTATGATCATCTACATAAATTCCATATCCACCATTTTTAATGTTAACTCCCATGATCTCATTGTTCTTATCCATAGAAATAATAA
>DAVZGU010000372.1:0-2991 GCA_052274215.1 Clostridium sp.
TATGCAGTAGCATCTTTTACATCTTTGCCAGTAAGAATTGTCACTTTATCAGGACCAACAAATTTAAGCTCTCCTGATTTTGCAACAGTATCAAGAATTTCTTTAGAATCGAATTTTCCTGGTATCTCAATTCTAATTCTATTATCGCCTTCTTTGGCAACTAGTGTCTCACTAACTCCCATTTTGTTGACTCTCATAGATATAAGTTCAATTGTTGTGTCTAAGGTTTTTGAATCAACCTTTCCACCTTGAACTTCTTCTAAAACAGAAATTCCACCCTGTAGATCTAACCCTTTATTTATTGTTTCAGTAAATGGTTTAAACCTATAATCTCCTATTTTAAGTCCATAGAAACCTGCAAATGCCAATACCCCAACAACTAAAACACTGGTCAGAAAAAGCATCATACTTTTTTTCTTTTTCATCTTTATCTCCCCTTCGCTGCATATTCATAAGTACAATTATATTATGATTAACTAATTTAGTCAATATTTGTCAAAATAATTTTACTTATTCATAGTTTTTGATTTTAAAGCTATAGCACATTCTATCCTTTTCTTTTGCATCTTGCATCCAAGTTCATAAGGAATATGCATATCTCCGTTAAAGTTAAAGTTATTTGCTTGGCATCCCCCACTACAATAAAATTTAGCCCAACACTGCGTGCATGTAGGTTTATTATAAATATGTGCTTCTTTAAACTCTTGCACAATTTTTTTATTATCAATTCCATTATATATATCACCCAGTATATAATCCTTATTACCAACAAATTGATGGCAAGGGTATATCTCTCCTTTAGGGGTAACGGCTATATATTCATGACCCGCTCCGCATCCAGAAATTCTCTTATATACGCAAGGTCCACCTTTCAAATCTATATTAAAATGGTAAAATTTAAATTCGTTTCCATCCTTATGTCTCTGAAGCATTTCCGTGTATAATTTATCATATTGCTCAAAAATAACTGGTAAATCTTCTTCTCTAATTGAAAGTTCATGTTCCTTTGGTAACACTACTGGTTCTATAGATATTTCTTTAAACCCTAAATCCGCCATATGTTTTACATCTTCAAAAAAGTCAGTGTTTCCTCTGGTAAAGGTTCCCCTCGCATAATAAGCTTTTGACTTATCTCTCATATCAACCATTTTTTTGATGTTAGGAAGTACTCTATCATAGGAACCGCTTCCATCAACTCTTACTCTAACCTTATCATTAACAGATTTTCTACCATCTATGCTAAGTACTATATTTCCCATATTTTCATCCATATATTTCATGATTTCATCATTAAGTAATGTAGCATTAGTTGTCATAGTAAATCTTATATTTTTTTTATATTTTTTTTCTTGCACTTTAGCATATTCCACTACTTCTTTTATCATATCAAAAGCCATAAGTGGTTCTCCACCGAATAAATCCACCTCAATGTTTTTTCTCGGCCCAGATTTTTCCAGAACGAAATCTATTGCTTTCTTCCCAACTTCTGCTGACATTACTTCTCTAGCACCATGATACTCACCCTCATCAGCAAAACAGTATTTACATCGTAAATTACAATCGTGTATTACATTAAGACATAAAGCTTTTATGTACGACTCCGCTTGTCCACTTTCTTTCGCAATTGCTTCATATAAATCTTTTGTGTATAGCATTTCTTCCTGTATTAAACTTTGAATTTCACTATACGCTTCCTCAATATCTTCTACCTTATATTTACCTTTTAAACTTTCTATTAACTCTTCTTTTTCCCCAAGGGAAGCCTCATCTAAAAGATCATAAACTATTTCATCAACTACATGTAGTGCTCCAGAATTTACATCTATTACGTAATATTCGCCATTTTGGATATATTTATGAATTAGTGACAATTTTATTCCTCCTAACAAATTTAAAGCAGTAACCTTAAGTTACTGCCACATTAATATTATTCGTTTTCACAAGCTAAGTTTGCTACTGTGCAAGAAGTTTTACATGCTGATTGGCATGAATTAGCACATTCCTTACATCCTGGTTTTTTCAAACTTTCTTTAATGCTTGATTTGTTTATAGTTCTTATATGTTTCATTTTTATTCCTCCATATCGTAAAGTTTCTGCATAATTATATCATAATATCCAATCTAAATAAAGTATTCTTATAGATTTATTCCAAGCATTCCTGAAAAAGCACCTGTGCCTAGAGCTAAAGCTGTTCTTACTACTTCCCTCATACCTATAGCAGTGCTTCCACCACCAACTACTTTAACTAGGTATAAAACTAACATGTAGGTAGCTGCCACCATAATTCCCATTAGCCAACCTTTTTCTCCTGCTTTTTTCGCAGCAAATACAGATCCATAAAGCACACTAACTAATGTTATTACAATGTAAAAAATAGATGTTACCTTCATGCTAGCTGGTAAAAAGGTTGTTATTATAGAATAAATCACTAATATAATTAAGGTTAAAATTGCAGCCCTAAATACTCCTTCTGCAGCATAAGAATATTTTTTTTTATTTTCCATGTATATCCCCCCTTACTATAGATTTCAATATTTTTTTCATTGGAATCTATAGTATTAATTATGATTAAAAAGGGGGGTTTATTACTAATTTTCTACTTTTTCTCTACTACTTCATCACTGTTTAAATTTATAACTGTGCCTATTCCACTTTTTGATAATTTAACTCTAGTTCTGTCTGGACCACTTTCTAATATAATGTAGTCATCTTGAATATTGATAATTTTTCCCATTATACCGCCTTTAGTCATTACTTCATCATTTACTTTTAAATTATTTAAAAGTGCAGCATATTTTTTCTTTCTTTTGTTTTCTGGTATAAATACTACTAGATAAAATACCGCAAGCATTAATACTATAGATATTAAAGAACCGAATTGTCCCATTTATGTTCCCCTCCTTTCGATAAAGTTTTTTAAACTTATAATAAAATAATTTCCTATAAACTTAATTCCTAAAGGACTACAACATCCCTTAGTGCATTTATAA
>DAVZGU010000373.1:0-2990 GCA_052274215.1 Clostridium sp.
TATATATTAATATTAATATATACTTTTTTTGCGCGTAAAATATTTATCTTATATTACTTCTCTTACTTTTAAATTTTATATTATCTATTAATTTTGCTTTTTAAAGCTGTTATTAAAGGTAATGCTAAAGCAATACCTCCTACTACTTGAAAAATATTAGTAGGTATATCCTTTAAAGAAACAATTAATGCTTGTTTAAGTGCAAATTCTTTAGAAATAAATGTTAGTATAATAGCTCCACCTAAATAATATGCCGCAATCATCCAAATCCCTGCTACAACAAAGGCAAAGATATTATTCGAAAAATTATTTCCATTATAATTTTTTCTATAGGCAATTGTTCCAGCAATATATCCCATTGTACCTTTAATAATGAGTGTAAATGGTGCCCACATGGTATATCCATTTAATAAATCAAATAAACACATACCAACAGCAGAAGATATAGCTGCTTTTTTTCTTCCAAATAATATAGCTGATAAAAAAATCATACTATCGCCTAAATGAAGTACACCCATAAAAGTAGGTATATGTATAACCGAAGTAGCTATAAATGTAATCGCTGCCATTAGACTGATTTGTACTATATCAATAGTTTTAATTGATGATATTCTATTTTCCATCTTTCTCCCCCTAAAATTGAATCTTTAATATATCTTTAAACGTTTTTCTAATATCATTATATACAACATTTATCATTTTTTCAAATGTATGCATACACTTTCCATAAATATATTGCATATACTTTGCTAAAGTAATAAATACTATATATAAGCCATTTTAGTGGCCAAATCTACTTTAGTAGATAAGGCTACTTTAGTAGATAACGATACTTTTATGGATTTTAAATCTTCTATTAAGTTGTAATTTTAATAAATGGAGGTGTAAATATGACCTTTTTACGTTGGTTAGGTGGATTTATAGTGTTATTTTGGTTGATGGGAGTTCTTTTCAGCATAGGTGGAAGTTTAATTAACATCCTGCTAATAGTTGCTGCGATTGTATTTGTATTTGATGTTCTAGCTAGCAGAAAAAAAAACATGTAAAAACCTGATAAACGCAAAAAATCTCTTGAAATTAATTCAAGAGATCTTTTTTATTTTTTGTTTAGTCGTTTTCTTTACCAATGTCTGATAAAATCAAGCCTTTGTTATGCTCTGTTGCCCAGCTAATACCCCACTCATTTTGGAATACCAATAGGTTTCTGCCCTTAAGGTCTTTAACTATCCTAGCATCACTAGTCAAGTTGAGTTTTTCTTTATCTATATCAATATTACACTTTTCAATCCATCTTATATGTTTAAATACTAACCTTTCCATCTTGATCTCTACATTATATTCATTTTTAAGTCTGAACTCTAATACTTCAAACTGAAGCACTCCTACAACCCCAACTATAATTTGTTCAATCCCTATATGAAGTTCCTTAAATACTTGGATTGCACCTTCTTGAGCTATTTGGGTTACTCCCTTTATAAATTGCTTTCTCTTCATGGTATCAACAGTTCTCACCCTTGCAAAATGTTCTGGCGCAAAAGTTGGTATTCCTTCGAACTCAAACTTATTTGAAGAAGAACATATGGTGTCTCCTATGCTAAATATACCTGGATCAAAAACTCCAATAATATCTCCTGCATAAGCCGTGTCCACTATTTCTCGCTCTTGTGCTAAAAATTGTTGAGGTTGTGCTAATTTTATTTTATTACCGCCTTGTACATGATAAACATCCATGCCCTTTTCAAACTCTCCAGAACAAATTCTCATAAAAGCCATTCTATCTCTGTGAGCTTTATTCATATTAGCCTGAATTTTAAATACAAAAGCAGAAAAGTCCTTACTGAAAACATCAATTTTCCCTATGCTTGAATTTCTTGGTAATGGTGGTGAAGTTAGTTGTAAAAAGTTATCTAAAAAAGGTTCAACCCCAAAATTAGTTGAAGCACTTCCAAAGAATACAGGAGTAAGTTCTCCTTTAGCAACTTTTTCTAAATCAAAATCATCCCCTGCTACATCTAAAAGCTCCATATCTTCCATAAGCTTTTCATATAGTGTTTCACCAATAAGTTCAATTGCCTTTTCATCGTCAATACTTATTTTTGTCTCTTTAGCTTCTATTTGGCCATGCTTTCCATCATCAAAAACAATGATTTCCTTTGTACGCCTGTCATAAACCCCTTTGAAATCTACCCCACAACCTATAGGCCAATTTATTGGGTAAGATCTAATTCCAAATTCATTTTCTATTTCTTCCATAAGTTCAAATATATCTCTAGTTTCTCTATCCATCTTATTAATAAATGTAAAAATAGGTATTTCTCTAATACTACAAACATGAAATAACTTTCTTGTTTGTGCCTCGACCCCTTTTGCACCATCAATAATCATTACAGCGCTATCTGCTGCCATAAGTGTTCTATAAGTATCTTCACTAAAGTCTTGGTGACCTGGTGTATCAAGTATGTTTATACAAAAACCATTATAATCAAATTGCATAACTGAAGACGTAACAGAAATACCTCTTTGTTTTTCTATTTCCATCCAGTCAGAAACTGCATGTTTAGACGCTTTTCTAGCTTTAACTGAACCTGCAAGCCTTATTGCGCCTCCATATAATAATAATTTTTCCGTCAGTGTAGTTTTACCAGCATCCGGATGGGAAATTATAGCAAATGTTCTTCTTTTTTTAATCTCTTTTATGTAATCCGCCAAGGTCATCACGCTCCTTTTTTATTTTATTAATATGTACATATATATTCTTACAACCGCTCTCTGACCTACTAGCGATTCTAAATTTCACTTTTCATTTCTCTACCTATCAATTTTAGCTTTAATCAAGAAATCTGTCAACTAAGCTTGTACTGTTTTTACCGTCTCTCTTGCACTTCCCGCCGCGAACTATGTATTATAGTATGAAGTTTCTCCGAAGCGACTTGCAATAAGAAGAGCAGAAACATTGAAATTTCATTTAGAAATTCTTCTTTTGCTAATCT
>DAVZGU010000374.1:0-2981 GCA_052274215.1 Clostridium sp.
TTCATTTTTTTCTCTCCAGTGCCAGCCTCTCCATTTTGGTTCATACTTATCCAAGTCTTTTAATATTTCTTCTACATTAAGCTTTTCATTTTCTTGTAATTTTTCTTGCATTAATTCTCACTTCCTTTCATTTTTTCAGATACAATATCCCAACCTATTCCTTTAGAAAGTTCTGCTCCTGCTTTAAGATAGTCCATATTTTTAAGCTTTGCATAAGTTAAAATTACATTTCCTATACCTTTTCCAAGCAAATCCCATTTTGTACCATAAGAAATTATAGGTTGAGCTTGCAAGCTAGAAAATCCCATTCTAAGTACTACAGAACGTTCAATAGCTGGTGATGTATGCGTATATGCTAAATCCACCATTGGTTTTACAACTTGATTAGTAAGGCTCCAAAATCTTTCATATAACTGATCATTTGTCAAACCTTTCAAATGTTCTCTTCTTTTTTCAAAATCATCTTCTCTTTTCATAAATTAAACTCCCCCTAACATATTTCAAGATTATGTTTTGCAAGCTTATGCTATTTCTACATTATGCTGTTTTAATATTTCTACTATTTCTTCTTTAGACATTTTTGTCTCTAAAGACAAAAACTCAATATCAACCTGCTGCACTCTATTCTCAATCAATTTCTTAATAACATTTTTCATGTAGGAATTTTTTAACCCTTCCATGTCTATATCTGTGACTGTTACTATTGATGGATGAGACGGAATTACTATATTCTCGCCAGGTACTTGCTCACTAGGATTACCCACATAAACTTTAATCCCATTTTCTTTAGCAAAATTAAGCTGAGGCAATAAATGTTTTCCAGCTCCCGTATATTCAGTCTCTTGGACAACAATTATGGCATCATCATCGTATTCCTGAGCAATTGCAAAAGCTGCTACTAGAGATACATTTCCTGCTGGCCCTCTTTCTAATCCCTCAAGCTGAGCTAATATTTCAGTCATCCAAAATACTTCGCCTTGAGTAGTTGTTACATATCTATCTAAATACCTTAATGGTCTAGCCGCGCTCCTAGGTACATCTGATCTGTCTGGATAAGTCATAAATGGAATTCCAAATCCTGTATGGCCTGTAGTAAACGATTTCTTATTAAAGTCTATATCAGATGCCATATGCAATCCAGAAAGGTCAACCGATGCCCCTATTATCTTTGTTTCCACTGCACCTGCCCTAATAAGTCCTCTTGCAGTACCAGTAACATTTCCACCACCTGCATGAGTTATAATAACTGCATCAGGATCTTTTCCTAATTTTTCTCTACACTGCTCAGCTATCTCATATCCTAAAGTTTCAATTCCTGCTACACCGTACGAGGAATATAATGACGCATTGTAATAACCTGTATCTTCAAGTATCTTTAGATAACTATAAAATAATTCAGGACCCACTGAGAGCCTAATAACTTCTGATCCAAAACCCTCACACTTTCTTCCTTTTTCTAATATTTCTGGTTGTCCTACTTTTTTTGAATCATAACATTCATTTGCTATTATACATTTAAGACCTCTAATATTTGCTTGAGATGCAACTGCTGCTCCATAATTACCTGAAGTAGCTGCTCCTACGCCTTTGTACCCTCTCTTCATTGCATCAAATACGGATATGCATGCTCTTCTATCTTTAAAACTTCCAGATGGGTTGCAGCTTTCATCCTTTACAAATATTCTAGCTGCATGTCCAGTCCTCGAAACCTTTCTTGCTAATTTTGTTATATTTCTTAATTCAAGAAGTGGAGTATTTCCTACCCCTACATCATTTTGGATTTCTTTAACTTCTGCAAATGAGTATTCAACATCTCTCATCAAAGCTTCATAATCAAATGAAATCTTACCAGTTTCGTATTTACTATAATCTATTCCTATAGATTTAAGAATTATTTCATTCTTTCGGGCCATAAGCTCATCATATTTATTCATACTTTATAACCTCCTCTTAAATTGTCACCTACTGTGCTATTATTTCTCTAGCTTGTTTTCCTATATTACTTATTTCTTCAACATACTTACCATAGGTATGATAATATCCTGGCTCTATTTCAACAACTTTACCTTTAGCAATTCTGCCTACATTAGTTTCAACTTGCACTTCATTTCCTAATTCACAATCACTAAGGCACTTCCCTCTTATCCAACATTTAAGAGGAGTTTTCTTTGTCTCATCTGGTATATTTAAAGCTCTGTCTTTTGGCATTAAAACGATTTCTTCTACTTCAACCCAGATGCCTTTTTTTATCATAATTTATACCTCCCAAATTTAAAATTTATTAAAGCACTTTATTGATATACTCACTTTAATATACAGCAATTACCATGCCAAGTAAAAAACACATGCGTTTGAGCCATCACTCAAATACATGTGTTTTAAATTCGCAAAATATTCTGCATCTTTTTATTTTAATTCAGAATTAAAACTAGTATTTTTAGGTAATCTCAGTGTTTCTTGGGACTAGCTATATGTGCAAATTATTTTGCATGCATAGCAAATAATTTTGCTGTTTTAATATTTTTCTGTTATTTTATGTATCTTTATTTTATATTGAAGATTTTGTCTTGAAATACTAAGTTCTCTAGCAGTTTTACTAACATTACAATTATTTTTTTTCAACATTTTTTTTATTAAGTTTTTTTCAATATTACTCATATAACTTTCTAAATCAAAACTCCCATCTGTATTTGACGTAATGTCATGAACATTTTCACATTTTTCATATGTTATTATGGAATCAAAATAGTTCTCTGTTAAAACCGAATTATTGTCCGCCATATTCATTGCAGCTTCAATAACATTTGTTAATTCACGAATGTTTCCCGGCCAATTATATTCTTGAAGCTTTCTCATCATATCTTCATCGATACCCCTTATATTCTTACATAGAATTTTATTATATTTTTCGATTAAATTATCTACAAATATAATAATATCCTCTTTTCTTTCTCTTAGTGGAGGTATATTTATTCTCATTA
>DAVZGU010000375.1:0-2972 GCA_052274215.1 Clostridium sp.
TTCTGAGGTCATAGATATTTTATGGGACAGTCTTGTAATAATTTCCTTACATAAATATAATCCTATTCCTGTTGATTTCTTGTCCATTCTTCCATTATAGCCTGTAAAACCTCTTTCAAAAACTCTTGGAATATCTTCAGAGGCTATTCCTATGCCAGTATCCTCAATTATTAAGGTTTTCTCTAAATCCCCCTCTATATAAATCGAAATGCTGCCGTTTTTTGTATACTTTAATGCATTAGATAAAATTTGTTCTAGCACAAAGGTAATCCATTTTTCATCAGTTATTACCTTGCAATCAAACTCCTTCAAATCCAGTGAAATCTTCTTATATATGAAAGTAGCCGCATATTTCTTCACGGTTTGACAAGCAATGTCATGTAGTGAATATATCTCTAATTTTAAGTCAGAGGACAAATTCTCCAGCCTTATATAATGCAACACCATCTCTACATATTGTTCAATTTTAAATAGCTCCTGCTCCATAAGTTTTTTTTCTATACCTGCCTGCATAGACTGAATAATCATAGAAAAAGCCGCAATAGGGGTCTTTATTTGATGTGCCCACATTGTATAATAGTCAACCATCTCACTTAATTTATTGTCAGTGTTATATAATAATGTTGATTTTTCCTTATATATAGTTGTAATAATATTCTGGTAATCTTCTTCTATTAATGTCTTAGCCTTTGGTAGCTTATCCAATTCAAATTGTATCCCACTGTGAATATCTTGAAGAATAATATGCTTATCATAATATACTCTAAAATCACGAAGGCTAAATAAAAAAGCTAATGTACCTGAAAGTAAGGTTGCATATAAAATAGGCTCCAAGGTCAGATGATATAAAAAATATACAATGAAAAATATCATTATAAAAATCAAGAATTTAATAATTGCTTTTATTTTATCCTTGCAATAGGAAATTGCGATAATCCAAATATAATTTTTTCCCATCTTAATCACCCACTATATATCCTATGCCTTTTTTTGTCCTAATAAACTCCTTAAGCCCTATATCCTCTAGCCTTTTTCGAAACCTAGTAACATTAACCGTTAAAGTATTATCATCAATAAAACTATCACTTTCCCACAGCTTCCTCATAATATCATCACGGGAAACAACCTTATTTTTGTTTTCTAAAAGAATCTGTAATATCTTGAACTCATTTTTACTTAAATCCAGCTTATGATTCTTATAGGTAAGAGTCAGCTCTCCTAAATTAAGAACAGCTCCATCACTCTCTAAAATGCTTACTTGTCCTTGAAAAGAATATGTCCTCCTTAGTAAGGCCTGTATCTTTGCAACTATTACATTTAGATCAAACGGCTTAGCAATAAAATCATCAGCTCCCATATTAATAGCCATGATCAAATTCATATTATCACTGGCAGAAGACGCAAAAATTATTGGAATCCTTGATATTTTCCTAATTTCCACGCACCAGTGAAAGCCATTATAAAAAGGCAAGGTAATATCCAAAATCACCAACTGCGGATCATATTTTATAAATTCATCTATAACATTATTAAAATCAGAAATAACTTCTGCCTCATAACCCCATTTGCACAATTGATTCTTTAATATACTTGATATAGTTGGGTCATCTTCTACAATTAATATTTTATACATATTCATCACCCTTTGCCATTATTTATCCATGTATTTACTATACTAAATGTCATATGTATTTCAGTCAAGTTTTTCCAAATTATCAGATGTAATTTTTCACAAATATATAATTGGCTTATTCGGGTTTAAATCTAAACTACTGGGTATCTATATTTCATACAATTCAATAGCAGAAAAATTCATTTAGCAAATTAGTATAATTTACGTTATAATATATCTAAGTCATAACAGTAAAATAATGTGGAATATGGATGTCTTGTTAACTGAATAAGAAATTAGTCTTTGGTTTAATGTTAACAGCAAGTTTGTTTGTAACACCTATAAACAATGTATATGCTGATTCATATAAGAGTGTTACTATAGGGTATGATTTGACGAATCAACAGAAAGAGGACATGCTAAAGTATTTTGATGTAGATAGGAATAGTGCGAGTGTTGTTGAAGTTACAGCTAGTGAGGAGAAGAAATATCTAGGAGGTACAGTATCTAGAGCTCAATTAGGTAATAAGGCGATATCATGTTCTTATATTGAGCCAACAACTACTGGTGGTTTAGTAGTGAATACAAATAATGTAACTTGGGTAAATGCTAGTATGATAAAGAATGCCCTAATTACAGCAGAAATTGAGAATGCTAATGTTAAAGTTTCTGCACCATCCGCTGTATCAGGTACGACATCTATGACTGGCATACTAAAGGGATTCAAAAATAGTAAAGACGGTAACAAATAATTACAATTACAACTTGTCTAAAGATGATGTTAGTGGTATTGTTGGATTGATGACAAATGTAAATAAATTAAACTTGGATTATAGCAAAGTAAAAGGACAGCTTGAGGGTGTATCTAGTACAATGAAAAATGCATTAGCTAGTGATAAGACTAAAAGTTGGTTCTCAAGTGTGTGTACTTCCATTGGAGATTTCTTCAAAGGAGTAGCCGATGGTTTAAAATCATAAATGAGATGAGCATGGTTGGTATAAATAAAAAATATACCCTTTTCAACATAATTTTTTACAATATTATAATATAATAAAAAATATTATTAATATTTATAGCCATTTTAAGGAGGTTAATGAATGAAAAAAATAATAATATCTGTTGTTATGATTCTAACAATAACTATCAATGTCAATACTTTTGCTGCGCCAAGTACTAATGAAACATCTGAATTAGAACAAGTTCAACGCAGCAAAAAAGCTTTACAGATAAAAGCAAATAATTTCGACATTGAAATTGATAAAGTATTAAATAAAATTGACGTTAACAAAGCTAAAATGAATGATATCGCTCAAGATATAAGAAAAACACAAACTAAATTAGAAATTGTAGAAAAAAACG
>DAVZGU010000376.1:0-2971 GCA_052274215.1 Clostridium sp.
CTGCTAAGAGAATATCCTAGGTTGCTCATTACCACATAACCAACATTACCTAAGTGAACGCCGTTGCCAGTCATAACCTTTGACCAGTTAGTAAATATACCAACAAGGAATATTCCAAGTGCGTATCCAACTGAGATAATAATTGCTGAAATAACAACACCCTTAGGGAAGTTTTTTTCAGCATTTTCTGTTTCGTCAACTAGTCCTCCCACAACTTCAATGCCACCATAAGCAAATATAGCAAATACTACGAAAGCAAATGATGAAATCATATTTCCAGAATAAGCAGGATCTGGAGAAGATATGAATGAATTAAGTCCAGTTATTGGCTGAGCTAACTGGCCATGATTTCCTATAAGGACTAGTAGAGATCCAACTAATAAGACTACGTTTAACAATGCAACTGCAGTGCCACCTAGTGAAGTTACTTTCTTAATTTTATCTAATCCCTTAGTTGATATAATGGTAACAAATATTATCCAAAGGATTCCGAGTATTCCTAGAGTTTTAGGACCGGTTAATCCAGTTATTCCCAATAAGGCCCAGGTCTGTGTTGTATCTTTACCAAATATTGCATTTGATATTGGAACCCAAACTCCGGATGCAACGTTAACCATCCAAATTACATAAGATGCGTACCACATGAACGTTGCCATAAAAGCAAATTTAGCTCCTACTGATTTTTCCATCCATGAGTAGATTCCACCTTTTTCGTCCTTGAAAGCTGCACCAAACTCAGCTAGCATGAAAGCAAAAGGAATAAAAAATGTTATTCCTGATAGGATGTACCAAGGAATAGCAGCATAACCCATCTTATAGAATGATCTGGGGATGTTGTTAAATCCATAAACTGAAGTGAAAATCATTAAAACTAATGATACCAATGTTAAATGTTTAGTACTTTTAATTTTTTCCGACATGTTTTTTCCCCCTTTAATGTATACGATTTAAGTTGATTTACTTACTAATATCATTATATAACAACAGATAAAAAATTCAATAGCAAAGGAAAAATTTCCAGTTAATAATTGTAAAATAATCTAATATATACTATGATGCTTAGGCAAATAGTGCATAAGGTAAGAAAAGAGGATATAATAAAGGAAGATTTGAAACTATATTTTTATTGTAAAGCCATTTAAATAAAGGGGAAAATGATGATAAAAACAAATGCTATGCGAATTTTAGATAAAGTGAATGTAGAATACAATGTTATAACTTATGATATCAAAGATGATAAAATAGATGGAGTATCTGTGGCAAATAAGATAGGTAGAGATGAAAAGTATGTTTATAAAACTTTAGTGACACATGGAATTTCTAAAAATATTTATATTATATTAATTCCAGTTAGAGAAGAAATAGACTTTAAGAAAGTAGCTAAAGTAACTAACGAGAAAAGAATAGAAATGTTAGATTTGAAGGATCTTCAAAAGGTTACAGGATATGTTAGAGGGGGGTGCTCCCCTATAGGTATGAAAAAACAGTATAAAACATTTATTGATAAAAGTGCCCTCGAAATAGAAACGATAATTGTAAGTGCTGGAAAAATAGGAGTTCAAATAGAAATTAACGCAAATTTATTAAAGAATATTGTAGAGGGTGAGTTTGCTTTTTTAGTAAAGTAAACTAATAATTATTCTGAGTGATTATCCAATTAGGATAATAAATTGGCATAGGGTGGTGTATTAGCAATTTTAAAATAGGGAATGTTAATGGTAAATTACTTTTCTAAAAGCTTTTAACGACATTTCAGCTTCGCAGAAGATGATTTAATAGTAAAAATGACTGAGGTTGATATTTTTTGTTTAAAGAGAATGGGTTAACCTGTATTTGCAGATTTGGGCGTAAAATGTTATAATATACAATTAAAGCTTAGTAAAATAGGCACTCTAACAGTGAAAAAAAGGTTATAGCGTTTTTTGAATTTAATCAAAATTAAGTATTGAAGGAGAGATTATGCGAAAAAGTGGAAGAACACCGTTAATGAGAGCAAAAAAATTGGAGAAGGTATTAGGTATCGGAGAGATATATTTGAAACTTGAAGGAACTAATCCATCAGGACATAAATATGACCGTATTTCAGAAGTATTAGTAAAGGATGCTGTTGCTACGGGTTTTCAGAAAATTCTAGTTGATGGTTCTGAGAGTTACATAAAATCAGTAATGTTATTTGCAAAGTTAAATGAACTCGAGATTAAGGTTCCTTTATTCAAGTATGAAAAATGGAAAATATCTCGTTTAAATAAAGATGTTTTATTGGATTTACGTGATAAAAAAGACACAATTTCACGAGCACAATTAAGAGATATAGCAGAAAAAAATAACATGTACTTAATGTGTGAATGGAACTTAAACAACATTATCAGTCATCTTGTGTTAGAAGACATGACGAAAGAATGTGTGGAACGTATGAATTTTGAAGTTGACACCATTACGGTACAATTAGGATTTGGATACACACTTTCAAGTATTTACAGTGGCTTAATAAAAAGCTGGGTACATGATGAATTAAGTGAAGTGCCTCAATTATTATGTGGTGCTAAGCCATTATGGCAGGATGAGCTTGACCAATATGCTAAGAAAATGCAGATTGGTCAAATGGAAAGTAATCAGGATAATACTAAAAAAACAGACTTGCAATTAGCAGGTAGTCATACAAGTATCGTTGAAACCATTATGAAAATCATAATAGAGACGCGTGTTGAAATGGTTGGGATTGAGGAAGATGATCTTAAGCAGGCAGTTAGTATGCTGAGAGAACTTGAGGGTGTTATCGTTTCGAAACAAGAAGCATATGCAATGGCGGCGTTTATCAAAAAAACTCAGCAAGGACTGCTGGAAAATGGTAAACATTTGATTGTTTTAAATGATGGAAGAAGCGAAATTGAAGTGTGTGAAATTAAAGGCTTTAGAGATAAAAGCAAAGCTGACTTACTGGATATGACACGAGATTGGTTATCAACTTATC
>DAVZGU010000377.1:0-2963 GCA_052274215.1 Clostridium sp.
TACCATATATTTACATTCATTTTATGTAATTGGTATTTTCACAACAGATTCATCACCTCCCTATTTATGGGATACCTGAGGAACAAAATTTAAGGGAGGTGAGAATTAAATGTCGGAGCTTACCCAAATGTTCAAGCTGTTTTGTATTACCTCAATAGCTGTTCTTGGTATAACTTCCGCAGTAGTATTTTTTTCAAAAGATAGAATCAGTTTTAATATAAAAGCGCGTACCAAACTACCTGATCAGTCCGAAACAGAATTTGGTATCGAAGTTCATAAGGATAATAAAAAAATAAAATAGATAGTTATGCGTACTATCTATTTTTCACTACTAATTCTTAATCTGTTGTGTCCTCCGGTATCCCTATTTTATTAAAGAAACTAATTGTATTATATGCAATTTCATCATAAAGTGTGCATGTTTTTAAAAATTCAGTAAAATATTTATTTTTTCGCCCAGCGATTTTGCTTATATTATCACTATTTTAGCTTAAAAGTTCTTCTCATAAAACTTATTAAAATAAAAAAAGGTTCAGCTTAAGCCAAACCATCTTATATACTAATTATTGGATAATCATTCTTTGTATTTCTCAATATATTCTAGAAGTGCCATGCTAACTAAATCCATACTTTTATGCTCTTTATGCGTCTCTGCAAAATCTTTAAACTCCCCCCAAACTTCTGAATACAATCTAATAGTAGTAGTCATCTTAAATTCTCCATTAAGTATATCTTCATCAATTTTTAATTCTTGTGGTTGCGGTATCTCAATTATAGTTTTATAATCCTTTATTGGCTTTGATGTTTCTGTTTCCGTTTCTGTTTCTGTTTCGATTTCAGTTTTATCTGCTCCTGTTTTCAGTCCTTTTACAAAGTAATAAGCTGAATCAATAACCTCCTCTACGTTATCCGCATTAAAACTCACACAAGGGACTGTATCCTGCAAAATCAAACAAAATTTAGCATTTGATTGAATTTCTATCTTATATCCTGCATCTATTAGTGTTTCTAATTTATTCATTTTTTTCACACCCTTTTCTTATCTATTTATTTTTTGAATAATTTCTCATTAACTCCTTTTGGTGGTATATTACATTTTGTTATTACACCCTAATATTTATAAATTTATTATGCCACATTTTAATATATATTATGTTTTATAATCCTCTTCTTATATATATCAATTAAATCATCTCCTGCTAATATCCCATATTTTTCTTGTTTTAAACTTAGCTACCTTATTTCTATTGAAAAACATAAAAAAGGTGTTTATGAAATACTAATTTAATAGTAGATTTCATAAACACCTTTAGTTAACTTATTATATAAATATATCTAAAGTTTTCAATGGTTTCAGACTTAAGCAGTCTATTCCCATTCAATAGTGGAAGGTGGCTTAGAAGTTACATCATAAACAATTCTGTTTACTCCTTTAACTTCATTAACAATTCTTCTAGAAACTATATCTAACACTTCATATGGTATTCTAGCCCAATCTGAAGTCATTCCATCTGAACTAGTTACAGCTCTTAGTGCAACTGTATGACAGTATGTTCGTTCGTCTCCCATAACTCCAACGGATTGGATGTTTGGTAGACATGCAAAGTATTGCCATATTTCACTTTCAAGTCCAGCTTTAGCTACTTCATCTCTGAATATTGCATCTGCTTCGCTAGTTATAAATAATTTTTCAGGGGTTATTTCTCCAAGTACTCTTATAGCAAGACCTGGTCCTGGGAATGGCTGTCTCCACACTAGGTAATGAGGAATTCCAATCTCTTCTCCCACTGCTCTAACCTCATCTTTAAATAATTCTCTTAAAGGCTCTATTAGTTTAAAGTGCATATCTTCTGGAAGTCCGCCAACATTATGATGACTTTTTATAGTAGCTGAAGTAGCAGTACCACTTTCAACTACATCCGGATATATTGTTCCTTGAACAAGGAAATCTAATTGTCCGAGTTTATTAGATTCTTCTTCAAAAACTCTTATAAATTCTTCTCCAATTATCTTTCTCTTTTGCTCTGGATCACTTATACCTTTAAGTTTACCTAAGAATCTCTCTTGAGCATTGACTCTTATTATATTCATTTCAAATTCGCCTTTGAATATTGTTTCAACTTGGTCGCCTTCATCTTTTCTTAAAAGGCCATGATCTACAAATACACAAGTTAACTGATTTCCTATTGCTTTATGTACAAGCATTGCAGCAACTGAAGAATCCACTCCACCTGAAAGAGCACAAAGTACTTTTTTATCTCCAACTAATTCTTTTATAGCCTTGATTTTTTCCTGTGCAAAAGATGACATTGACCAATCACCTTTAACCTCGCAAACATCATATAGGAACTTTCTAATCATTTCTTCACCAAAAAGAGTATGTTTTACTTCTGGGTGAAATTGAACTCCATAGAGTTTTTTAGAAACATTCGCCATAGCAGCTACTGGACAATCTTTAGTAGTTGCAATTATATCAAAGCCTTCTGGAACTTTAGATATATGGTCTGTATGACTCATCCAGCATTGATTTTCTACTATTCCTGTAAAAATAGTAGCATCTTTGCATAGGTCAACTTCTACTTTTCCGTATTCGCGAACATCGGGTGTTATAACTTCTCCACCAAAGACTTGAGCCATTAATTGAGCCCCATAACATATGCCTAAAATAGGAACACCTAGCTCAAATATTGCTTTTTCTACTTTTGGAGCACCAATTGCATATACACTATTTGGTCCACCAGTGAATATTATTCCTTTTGGATTCATATTTTTTATTTTTTCAGCAGAAGACGTATATGGTATTATTTCGCAATAAACATTATTTTCTCTAACTCTTCTTGCAATAAGTTGATTATATTGACCACCAAAGTCAACTACTAAAATTAATTCTCTATTAATCAATGTTTTTTCCTCCTGTACATTTAAGCATTTTACTTAGCTGTTCTCATCTATTCTAGCTGTTC
>DAVZGU010000378.1:0-2963 GCA_052274215.1 Clostridium sp.
TTCACCCAACAAACCAACGAGAGCATGAGCACCGTTGAAACAGAATTCCTGAGTAAGCTATACCCATAATAAATGCAACAATTGAAATAGGAATAGCTTTTTTTTCAAAAAAATCTTGCAATTTAAATCCTTTCATAGCTTTGATCTGTTCTTTTGTTAATTTTGCTTCAGGAATTTTTGCAAATAACATAACAACAATACTACTTGCTGAAAAAACAGTACAAGCAACAAATATCGAATCAAAATTTGCATGTTGAGTGATAAAAAGTCCTAAGAAAGGTCCAATTGCCGATGCAAGAGTTATACTTAATGAATAGTAACTTGTCCCTTCTCCTCGACGTTCACTAGGAATAATATCCATTATAGCTGTTGCCATTGCTGTAGATGCAATACCAAAAACTGCTCCATGTATAAAACGAACAATTAATAATAAGTTCAAATTATCTGCTGGAAAATATGATATAGAAGCAATTAAGAACAAAATTAAGCCTGTGAATAGTAATTTTCTACGTCCAATTACTTCAATATATTTTCCTGCTAGAATACGTGAAAAAAGTGCACCAATGACGAACATACTAGAAGCAAGACCAGCTTGGCTTTGTGAAGCACTAAATTGTTTAATAGCATAAACAGTCAATGTAGTCATTAATAAGTAAAAAGTTAGATAAACAAAAAATGTAGCTAAAGTAATAATTGTAAAATCTTTAGTCCATAATTTAGATTTATTCATTTTTTCCCCCTCCAGGTTCATTATTTATATTGTTCATTATTTTAAGTAGCACTTGAAAGGTAGTTTCTAGATCCTCCTTTGAAATACTCTTCATAGCATTATCTTCAAACTTTACCGCAATTTCATAGCCTAAAACATATGCTTCTTCTCCTAAATCACTTAGTTTGATTCTTCTTTCTCTTTTATCTTTTCCTGACACTTCTTCTATGAATTCACTCTTTTTCAGCCGCTCTACAGTACGGGTAACCGACGATTTTTCTACACTTAAATAATTAGCTATGTCCACAAGCGTAGAAGGACCAAATTCTTTTAGAAAACGGATAATCCTCCACTGAGAATGATGAAGGTTATGTATAATAATTTTTTTATTAAAGTTGCTAACAACAGTTCTAGAGAGTTTTAAAAGTTGATGGAAAAACTCATAATAATATGTCAAAAGATTACCTCCTTTAAAATGATTGCCTATGCAACTATATATTTTTTTTTCTAAAATGTCAATAATTTAGTTTATCATTGTTAAAATCCCCAAAGCAATATTGTTTTAATGTACAAATCAATATCTTCTTTATTACTATGAAAACGGACTTAAAAATCTAAAAATACTGTCTAACATATTCCAATATGATTTCATATTGGGTAGTTTTGACTATCCCGCCAAAACAGTATATTAATATGGTGTTTATCTTATCATAAAGAAATGTAGAAAATTAACATTGTATGTTACCCCCCAGCTTACTATCAATTATTAATAATTCACTCTATAATACAAAGTGTTCTAATTTTAACATTAGTTTTTAATAAAAGAGAATAATCAAACAAAGATTGCGTAGATTGCAACGCAAGGTATTTAAAAATACCAATTAAATAAAAAAGGAGGAAGTTACGTTAAAACAAGCAATATTGTAAAACTTGAAACAACCATTATAAAGTTTACGTAACGGACATATGAATTCAATTTATAAAGTAAAACAGATAACAAGTCTATATGATAGTTGCAATAAATGTGGGTTGCCAATTATAAATTGCCTTTGTGGTAAAGCGCCCAAAATAAAAACTGATGCAAATATTTGGATTCTATCTACGGAAAAAGAATTTTACAGACCCTCTAATACTGCAAGAATATTAAAGATAGTTAATCCCCATTCAACAGAAATTTTTCTTTGGGAAAGAACAAAGATACCTGAAAAATTAGTATCAAATCTAAATAATGAAATATATGAGCCATTCTTACTTTTTCCTATAGAAAATTGTGAAGCTGAGGCCCGAAAAGTTGAATATAAAAATACAGGTAAAATCCCTGTATTTATTATCATAGACGGTACATGGAAGGAAGCACGAAAAATAGTCAGGAGAAGTGCCTATCTAGAAAAGCTACCAATTATTTCATTGAAGCCAACTTTTAAATCTAAGTATGATTTAAGACGAGGTGTAGTTGATGGTAATTTATGCACAATAGAAGCTGCAATCGAAGTACTAAAACTAAATAGAGAAACTGAAAATGCACAAGTAGTAAATAAGTTTTACAATCTATTTCTAAAAAGCTATAAGGCAGGTTCAAGTGGACATGAACTTCCACCTTCTACTACAAATTGAAAATGCCACCCAAAAGGGTGGCAAAAATCACTACATTGGTTGCTGAAAATTTTGAGACTGCTGATCTTTAATTTTTTGCTTACCATCCTCCATAAATTGAGAATCCTTTGGAGATAACATATATAAAACCTCTTCGAGTTCGCCAACGTGTCTTCTTTCCTCATCTGCAATGTGATTCAAAACCTTTTTAACCCTTTCATCAGTTGTAGACATTGAATGAGCTTCATAAGTTATGATGGCTTCAAGTTCACCAGAGATGTCAACACGAATTGCTTGCGCTAGCTCTTCATTTGACATTTGTCTTGGTACATTTGCAATGAATGGATTTCCTAATAACGCCATAGTTTCTTCCTCCTTTTCAAGCTTAAATCATCTTCTGAGAATCTTAAGCATCAACGACTTCAGAAGGAGATTTAAACTCCCACTGAGGTTTTCTTTTTTTGCTGTGGTAGATACCCCCACTTATAGAAGTTGGGGTATTTTCCTTCTGAAATATCGTTAAATGTATTTTTAGCATCATACTGAATTATTATTCATTTATAAATGATACACGTGATTAAAATGAAAAGGTGTGTTACCATAGTTTAAAATTTTTATATGCAACAATATATGTAAATGTAGATATATTTATAAATATATA
>DAVZGU010000379.1:0-2961 GCA_052274215.1 Clostridium sp.
AAGGGACGGTTAATAACTTTACTAAAAGTTATTAGCCGTCCCTATTATAGAGTCTAGTATATTACTTATGAGCTCTTACAAATAATAGTTTATATATTTGAATAAGAATTAGAGGCATAAGAGAAAGTCCATATACCATAGCACGTTGGTTTATTGTTAAAGGAGCTACTTCAAAAACTCCCATAATTGGTTTAAAACTTAAAACAAATTCTAAAAGTAAATAACCTAATATGGTGGCAATCCATAAATATTTATTTGAGAAAACGCCTATTCTAAATATTGATTCTTGTGACCTAGAGTTAAATCCATGGAGCAGTCTTGATAAACACAGTGTTGCAAAGGCCATTGTGCTGGAAGCCATAGTATCGCCGGTGGATAATCCTATATGGAACGCTGTCATTGTGCATAGCGCAATGAGTAACCCTTCAAGTAGTACCTCTATTGAAAATGATTTATTTAAAATAGGTAAGTTTATATTTCTAGGTTTTTCATCCATTATATTTTTATTATGAGGCTCAAGTCCTATTGCAATAGCTGGAAGGCTATCTGTAACCAGGTTGATAAACAAAAGGTGAACTGGTGCAAAAGGCATTGGAAGTGCTGCAAGTGAAGTATAAAGTACTGAGATTACAGCGGCGGAATTTCCAGATAATAAAAATTTTATTGAATTTTTTATGTTCGAATATATACTTCTGCCATTGGAAATTGCCTTTACAATGGTTGAAAAGTTATCATCCATAAGTACTATAGAAGCAGCATCTTTAGCAACCTCAGTACCTGTTATTCCCATAGCTATACCAATATCCGCTTGTTTTAAAGCGGGGGCATCATTTACACCGTCACCGGTCATTGCAACTACATTTCCTCTTTCCTGCCATGCTCTTACTATTCTTATCTTATGTTCAGGGGATACTCTTGCATATACAGAAATATTTTCTACCTTAGATCTAAGCTCTTCATCACTTAAGCAGTCAATTTCATAGCCTTCTATAGCAATAGACTCATTATTTAATATACCTATTTGTTTAGCTATGGCAGAAGCAGTTATTTTATGATCACCAGTTATCATTACGGGCTTAATGCCAGCCTTGATACATTCTGCAACTGCTACTTTAGATTCCACTCTTGGAGGATCCATCATGGAAATTAGACCTAGAAATGTCAAGTCATTTTCATCGGACGTGCCAATTGCTTTTCCATTTTCTATTTCTTTATAAGCAAAGGCTAAAACTCTGAGTCCACTCTCAGAGAATTCCCTATTTACTCTTTCAATTTCCTTTTTATCATCATCAGTGAGTGTTTTAACTCCACTTGATGTAGCAATAGTTATCGTTTTTAATAAAAGTACATCAAGTGCACCCTTGGTTATCATAAAGGTTTTGTCTTTAAATTTATTTGCTGTACTCATTAGTTTTCTATCGGAATCAAAGGGTACTTCGAAAGCTCTTGGATAGTCTTTTCTGATATCTAGCTCATCCAAATCATATATTTCACCTAGGTTTACAAGCGCGACCTCAGTTGGATCTCCAATTTCTTTGTCTTTGATAGTTACAGCATCATTACATAATAGCGCCATTAGTACAAGATTCTTTTCCAAAATATTAGAATGGTCAAGTTCATCATGCGACAATATTTTTTCATCAACATATACCTTTTGTACAGTCATTTTATTTTGTGTTAGTGTTCCAGTTTTATCTGAGCATATTACTGAAATGCTTCCCAAGCTTTCAACTGCATGAAGCTTTCTTACAACAGCATTTTCACGGGACATTTTTTGGGTTCCTATGGCAAGAACTATTGTTACTATTGAGCTTAAGGCTTCAGGTATTGCAGCAACAGCAAGAGATACAGCAAACATGAAGGAGTCAATAATTGCATAGCCTCTAAATATATTGAGAGCGAAAATAAGAGCTGATATTGCAAGTATAACAAAGGCAAGTTTTTTACCGAAGTTATCCAAATTAACTTGTAATGGAGTCTTCTTTTCCTTTGCAGTTTCTAAAAGGTTAGCTATTTTACCTAGTTCTGTTTTCATTCCAATAGATGTAACTAAAATAACAGCTCTTCCATAGGTTACAAAGCTTCCGGAAAATACCATATTTTTTTTATCACCAATTGATACATTATCCTCATTTATTATATTTGTTGTTTTTAAAACACTTTCGGACTCACCTGTTAAAGAACTTTCATTTACCTGGAGACTGTAGTTTTCAATTATTTTTCCATCAGCACTTACATAGTCTCCTGCATCTAAATATAAGATATCGCCAACAAGCAATTGTCTTGAAGGGATTTCTAGCTTTTGACCATTTCTTAGAACCTTGGCTGTGGGAGAGGAAAGAGCCTGAAGGCTTTTTAAAGATTGTTCCGCTTTTATATGCTGAACAGTTCCAAGAATCGCATTTATAACAACAACTACAATTATAACAAGTGTACTCTCAAACTTTCCAAGGAAGGCTGATATCATTGCAGCACCTATAAGTATTAGTACTAAGAAATCCTTGAACTGCTCTAGAAACACCTGTATGTGACTTTTTCTAGCAGCTTCAGTTAATTCATTAAAGCCCTGTTCTTCTCGCCTGTTTTTTATTGCAATGTCGTCTAGTCCTTTGTCATTAACCCCCAGAGTGTTCATCACTTCTTCTGATGTTTGATTATAAAATAGTTTCATTATTGTCCCCCTTCTTGAGTAGGATAGTGTAAGCACTATCTCTGTTTTATTACTATCAAATGAAAAATAGCTAATACAAATAGATATAAAACTATCGATTATAATAACAGGGCAAAATAAAAAAGACTCTACAATTGATAGCTATATCAATTGTAGAGTCTTACTAAACTTTAGAAGTTATCAAAGCCGGGATTTAATCCGTGGTGACGACTTTGAACCTGTTTAAAAAAACAGGAAGTTACTCCCTCTACATATATTATTTTGTAACCCGTACATAATCTTTATACTTA
>DAVZGU010000380.1:0-2948 GCA_052274215.1 Clostridium sp.
TGAGGAATTAGAAACATTATATTAAGATTAAATCACACCTTTAAATTTATAATAAGAAATTAGTTAAGTAATAAATTATAGTATTCCATTAAGTTATATTACATTAATTAAATACCTAAGTCAACGCTATTAGTCGTTAAAAGAAGAAAAAAAGCAAATTCCGCTCATTTTGCGGTTTTTTAGTACCTTATACTAATGGATTTAAAACTGCTATGTAATTTACTACAGAATAAAAATACCTCCTAAGAAGGAGGTATTAAAATGCTTCTATGCAATATTTTCTTATAATTTTCTTACCATCTTCACTTTTAAAATACTGAAAAAGATCTTTCAAACTGTCTTCTTTTTCCTTAGAATAATACATTTTTATTGGAATCCTTAGAAAATAAAGTTCATTTTGCAAATTCGATTTAGTAATTTCAATACCATTCAATTTTAAAAACTTACTTTCTTTATTATACCACTGTCCAGGTATAAATCCTATAGAATTTTTATTCTGAGCAACAAAATTTTTCATCTCTTCTACACTTGATACATATTGAGTGCTACTACTCATTTCTTCTTTTACAGGAGTATCCATTATTCTTAGGTTAAATCCCTGCTGGGCTGAATTTAACATATTTTTATATGCTACAGGTACTATTGTTTTCGATTCACCCTTTAATTTTTCCCAGTTCGCTATGTTTCCAGTATATATTTTTTTTAATTCCTGAGTTCCCACACCATTCACTTTATTGCTAGTGTTAACAATAATACCTATCCCATCACAAGCTAGCATGTCAGCCTGAATTTTCTTCTTATCTGGCTGAACATATCCAATTAATACATCCCCTTCAGAATTATCTAATTTATCAAAAGCGCTTTCTTTTTCAGCGGATTCCACAGTGACTGCATGCTCATTATTTAAATTATAATCACGTGCTAAATCATTTACCAAAGGAAAAACTGTGTCTTCACAAATTATCTTAATACTTTTGGGCTTTTTTTCTTTGGATTCTTCACCTTTTTTACATCCTATACTTAGCATTATCATGCTAATGCAAAAAAATATTAAAAAAGTTTTTAGTTTTTTTTTCTTCATAATCACAACTCCACTACAATATTTTAAATTTATCTTTATTGTAGTTTTTGTATTTTCTCTAAAAACTATTCGTTTAAATTAATTTTTTCACCAGTAACTAGATAAATTGTCCATTCACATATATTTGTTGTATGGTCAGCAATTCTTTCTAGCCACTTACAAATGAATATAAATTGAGTAGCTTGATTTACTGTATTTTGATCTTTAATCATTAATTGTAGAAGTTCTTTAAATACTTCCTTATATATAGCATCTACCTCATCATCTCGTTTGCAAACTGCATAAGCCTTTTCAACATCTCCTGCCACATATGCATCAAGGGCATCTCTTATCATAAGAACTACTATTTCGGCCATTTCAGGTATACTTACTAGTTGCTTTACATACTTTTCATCTTTTAATCTTAATGTTATTTTAGCAACATCAACGGCATGATCAGCCATTCTCTCAAGGTCCGTTACTATTTTTGTCATGGTGAAAATATTTCTTAAATCTATTGCTAAAGGCTGCTGCATAGCGATTAATCTTATTGCTTTATCTTCTATTTCTCGCTCCATTTCATCAACTATGTCATCATTCTTCATTATTTTTTCAGCTTTTTCAGTATTTTGAGTAACTAAGGCATCGATGCAGTCATAAATCTGTTTTTCTACTATGCTTCCCATTCTAATTAAATCATTATGAAGCTCTTGAAGATTCGCTTCAAACACTTTTCTTGCCATTAAATCACCTTCCTTATTATATTTTAGCCAAATCTTCCTGTAATATAATCCTCTGTTCTTTTATCTCGAGGTTTATAAAAAATCTCCTCTGTCTTCCCATTCTCAACGATTTCTCCATTTAAGAAAAATGCTGTATAATCAGAAATTCTACCTGCTTGTTGCATATTATGCGTAACAATTATAACTGTATACTTTTTTTTGAGAACATCCATTAATTCTTCAACCTTTAAAGTTGAAATAGGGTCTAATGCAGAAGTTGGTTCATCCATAAGTAAAACCTCAGGTTCTACTGCCAAAGTTCTAGCTATGCATAAACGTTGCTGTTGTCCACCAGATAATCCTAGTGCACTCTTTTTAAGCCTATCTTTTACTTCATTCCAAAGTGCAGCGCCCTTTAAACTATTCTCTACAACTTCATCAAGTTGTTTCTTATTAGTTAGACCATGAATTCTGGGTCCATAAGCCACATTATCGTATATTGACATAGGGAAAGGATTAGGCTTTTGGAATACCATTCCTATTTTCTTTCTTAAATCTATAACATCATAATCTGGATTGTATATATTTTTATTTTCGTATAATACTTCTCCATCTATTTTAACAGAATCTATTAAATCATTCATTCTATTTATAGTACGTAAAAATGTCGATTTACCACAACCTGATGGCCCTATAAGTGCAGTAACCGAATTTTTCTCTATATTAATGTTTACATTTTTTAGAGCTTGAACGTTTCCATAATATAGATTTAAATTCTTTGCTATAACAATTCCCATATTGTACCCTCCTTATTTACTTCCTGTATGAGATTCATATAATTTTTTCCCAATTATTCTTGCAGATACATTAAATATAAGCACTGCAATTATTAAAACTGCTGAAGCTCCATTTGCTATCTTAGTAGCATCAGGTACCATTCCTTCAGAATTCAGCTTCCATATATATACAGACAATGTTTCAGCGGGCCTTAATAAACTATAAGCTGAAGCTTTACTAGTTAAACTTAAATTAGTAAAATTTAAAGTTGGTGCACTCATACCTGCAGTATACAGTAATGCCGCTGCTTCTCCAAATATTCTTCCAGCTGCTAGTATAACCCCTGTTAGAATTTGAGGCATTGCAGATGGCAATATAACGTTTTTAAT
>DAVZGU010000381.1:0-2944 GCA_052274215.1 Clostridium sp.
GTACTAGTTAGAGGAGTAATGGGTTTTTTTACCTTATTAATATTCACTCGTGTTCTTGGAAAGCAGCAGGTTAGTCAGCTAACTTTTTTTGATTATGTAGTCGGTATAACTATAGGCTCCACTGCATCCACTCTAACTACAGATTTAACTAGTAGAGCATGGCCTCATTGGGTAGGCTTGCTTACCTGGGTTGTCTTATGCTTTATTCTGCAATTAATAACCGTTAAATCAAAGACTGCTGAAAAATACCTAGATGGTGAACCTACCATTGTTATTACAAATGGAAAAGTACTTGAGAAATCCATGAAAAAATTTCGTTACACCATAGGCGACCTTTTATCGCAGTTAAGAGATAAAGGTGTTTTTGACTTAGATGAGGTAGCTTATGCAATACTTGAAAAGGATGGTCAGCTATCCATCTTAAAGAAAACTGCATGTGACTTTGTATCACCAAAGGATTTAAAAATTAAAACTACCCCTGCCAGTATTGATTTTGAAGTAATTTATGATGGGTCTATTGTGCAAGATAACTTAGATAAAATTAATAAGAATGAAAAGTGGCTAATGCTTAAACTAAAAAAGAAAGGTATTAATGATGTTTCCGAAGTATTTTTAGCTATCTATAATGCAACAAGTGGCTTACATATAGATCTTTATAAAGATGATATAGAAGAAAATAATAAATAGCAGATAAAGGGGCTTAAACTCATGAAAAAATTTATATCATACGCTATACCAATAGTTACTTTAACAATCTTTGTATTAATAATGCTAGGTGGTAATTATTTAAAAAAACCTCGCAATTCTTCAGAAGATGTAGTTTCTTTTGTAGAACTATCTATAGTACATGCAAAATCCGAAAAATGGGATAAACTTGAGCAAGATATCACTAATATTGAGTTCGCCTGGAAAAAAATTATACCACGCATTCAATTTAGCGTTGAAAGAGATGAACTATATAATATAAGTTTAAACATTGCTAGCCTTAAAGGGTCTATAGCAAGTGAAGATAAAAGCAGTACCTTGATTGAATTAAATGAAATTATTGAAAATTGGGATGAACTAACAAAATAATACTTAGGGGCCTAGGTATTATTTTTATCTTTAGATGGACCGGTTAACAACTATTTGTTAAGACAATTAATCACAATATATCCCACGAAATCCATTACAATAATATATAAAATATGTTATTATTTTCTTGTAGGTTGTACATTATAAAACCATAATTTATACAAGCTTATGAACTATAGTGATGCAAAATAGGGGGATATAACTATGATAGAAACAAAGCGTCTTTATATAATTGATGCAACAGAAGAAGATATTGAAACTATTATTAAATTGGAGCGTCACAAGGATAATCGGGATTTCATATGGAGTGGTACATATGACGAACATAAATCTGAAATTGAAGACAAAAACTATTTGATTTTTGTATTTAGACGAAAAGATGATAATTTAATTATTGGATATGCATTGATCAAATTAGATTTCAAATCTGAAATCTTTGAATTACGAAGAATTGCTATTTCTCATAAAGGAATAGGATATGGCAAAGAAACTATGACTGCATTATTAAAATATGCATTTGAAGATATGAATATTAATCGTTTTTGGTTGGATGTATATCCTGATAATACTATAGGAATTAAGCTTTATGAAGGACTTGGAATGCATTATGATGGATTACTAAGGCAAAACTATAAATCTAAGCGAGGTTATTTGGATCAAATCATATATTCTATGCTAAAAACAGAATACTTTCAAAAATAGTTACAGTATTGGGGTACACTTACAAAAGTGTACTCCAATACTGTAACTTTTACTTCTAATCCTAAGGCGTTGCTCCTCTTGTTAGAATTTAAAATGAACTTTTTAAAATCACATGAAGTTCGTGTAATGCTCTAGTTGCCATCACATACCTAAGTTTATCCTCTTGCCTATATTTCCCCTGCAAGCCCTCTGTTTTAACTCCACTATCCTTATCTAGTATCATGATAACTGCATCAAACTCAAGTCCCTTAGCAAAGTATGATGGAATCACAACAATTCCACTATGATACACTGCGTTTTCTTTATTTATAATCTTAACATTAGCATCCTTGTTAATTAAATCAAAGATTTTTTCTGTTTCACTTATATCTTTACAGATAATCGCAATATTTTCATAAGTCTTACTTTTAAACTCAGAAATCTTTTGGATCATAAAACTTCTAAGTTCATCCTTATCAGAAATTAATTTTTCTTTTACCACTTCACCATTACGTACTATTGGAACAATAGGATCTGCATGCAAATATTTATTAGCGTACTCCATAATTTCCACTGTAGATCTATAGCTGGTACTTAGTCTAAACTCCTGAGCATTGCACTCTGGAAGTATATTCTTTATATCATGCATAGGTAGCTTCCCGTCATATGGAATCAGTCTCTGATTGCTATCTCCAACTATCGTTAAAGAAGAACACCTTGTTAATTCCTTTATTACCATGAATTGAAGTTCATTATAATCCTGAGCTTCATCTATTACTACATGTTTTATTTCCTCAGAAATCTTTATCCCTTCTAGCTTAATTTTAAAATATAAGATACCACCTAAATCATTTTCTGTTAATGTTTTATTTCCATTTATTTTGTTGTATAAATCAACACAGTTTCCATTTTCAATCCAGGTAAGATTTCTTTTTACTGCTAATACCTCTTTAATTACTTCTCTAATTTTGAGTCTTCTATTGAAATCTAAATCATTTATTTTAAAATCCTTTTCCTCTTCAGGTAACTCTACCAAACTTTTTTCATATTCTTTTTGTATAAATCTAACTTTTTCATCTCTAGCGTCTCTAATCTTAGAATAAATAATTCTTTTAATTTTCTTACTTCTTCTAAATAAAGGCATAGTTTTATAGTAATTATAAAACATTTCCCCTATTTCTTGTTTAGA